>SKNI01000180.1 GCA_007120615.1 Myxococcales bacterium
CGAATTCATATTCGCCACCTGAATTTCTCTTCCATATTCGGGTGGTTAACACGGTGCCTGGCACCACGGGACGGGCAAATCGGACCTTGATTCGGCCTAGATCTTCGAGGTGTCCTTCGAGGACCCCGTTGACGACGGCGCGGGCGGCAAATGCCATTGTGCACAGGCCGTGCAAGATTACATCGGGTAAGCCGGCGGATTTTGCCACATTGGCGTCGAGATGAATCGGGTTTTCATCCCCCGAGGCTTCGGCGTAGCGCCGGGGTTGATCGGCTGCCACCGTCTGTGTCTCCTCGTAGATCGGCGCTTCGCTTCTTGCCCGGTCGACGGCAGAAGGGGCATTTTTCTCTTTGCCCTCTTTTTTTCCGCCATCTGCGCGGCGTACGAAGAGTCCGCTTCGCGCCTCCACAACGATCTCTCCATCGCGGTACAACCGCTGCTCGACATCGACGAGCCATCCCGAGGATTTCTCTACCACTGAGCCAATACTGGATCGGGGCACCACCAGGTCCCAGGGACGCAATACATCGTAAAAGATCATCTCCTGCTCCCCGTGAACCAGGCGCAATAAGTCGGCGTCCAACTCCTCGTCGGCCATCCCGGCCATCAAGCCGTCAAAGAGGGGACGCACCGAAAAAAGAGGTGCTCCCACCTCTGGCTCTTTGGAGTCATCGGCGAGGTAGCGGGGGTTGTCATCATCGACGGCCTTTGCGTAGGCCACCATCTCTTCGGGGGTTACAAAGCGGGCCGGGGGCTTGAACGTATTTCCCACGGCGGCTGGATTTGGCCCCTCTCGCGTAGCCGAGTCGCTCCCGGAATCTGACGAAGGGGTCGATTCTTGATCACCTCCGGCTGACTTCTGGGCCAGCAAACGTCCGGCCTCTTCC
This sequence comes from Myxococcales bacterium, assembly GCA_007120615.1. Taxonomy (GTDB): domain Bacteria; phylum Myxococcota_A; class Bradymonadia; order Bradymonadales; family Bradymonadaceae; genus SKNI01. The sequence continues at coordinate 888 of SKNI01000180.1, forward strand.
AGGTCAAAATATTTGGCGAAGTTCATCAATACGCCCATATTGTTGGCGCTGATTTTGCCGGACATAAACGCCTTCTGGGGATTCAATTTTCCCTGAGCCAGATCGATCAGGGTCTGGCCGCTATCGAAGGTGACTTTGCCGTCGGGACCATCCGGCGCGCCGTCGACGAAGGTAGCTGTGCCGTCTGCGACGTCCACCCCGTAGATGCCAGCACCCTCTACTTCAAAGGCGATTTTTACGCGCCAGTCTCCTGCTTTCTTGGCGTCAAAAACCATGGGCAGTGCTTCGAAGAGTTCGCGGACTTCGCCGCCGTCAGAGGTGCCTTCTTGGGCTACTTTTTCTGTGATCGCTTTGAACTCTTCGCCAACTGCAGCGGGAGTCCAGGCTGAATCTCGCTCCACACCGGGAGTGGTCTCCACATTATATTCGAAATAATGACGCCCGTGGGCCCCGAATACCCGTCCGGTCACCGATTCTGCGGCGTCGCTGCACAGCCAGACGACCAGCGGCGCGACGTCGTCTGCCCCGTAGGCGTCGGGCACCAGGTCGATATCTTCGGTCATGCGGGTCTTTGCCACCGGTGCGATGGCGTTCGTCGTGATGCCGAATTTTCGACCCTCCAGGGCCAGGGAACGGGTGAATCCGGCGATTCCGGCTTTGGCCGCTCCGTAATTGGTCTGACCGAAATTTCCCTTCAGGCCGGCATAAGAGGTGGTGTTGATGATTCGACCACCACTGTGGGCTTTCATCATTCGCTTTACGGCATATTGACTGACAAGGAAGGTCCCCTTTAGGTGGACGGCCATGACGGCATCCCACATCGACTCCTCCATTTTCACCAGGGTCTTATCGCGCAGGATTCCGGCGTTATTGATCACGATATCGAGTCCACCAAAGGACTCATAGGCCTCATCGATCATGGCCCTGGCGCCGTCCTGGTCGGCGACGGAGTCGTAATTGGCCACCGCTTCGCCGCCGGCGTCGATGATCTCCTGGACCACACCATCAGCAGATTTTGCCTCCTCACCTTCCCCGCTTCGACTGGTGCCGAGATCGTTGACCACAACTTTTGCACCCTCTTTTGCCAGAAGCAAAGCATAGGACCGCCCCAAACCACCGCCGGCTCCCGTTACGAGTGCTACTTTTCCGTCCAATAAACCCATATCCAGACTCCTCTCATTTTTCGTCAACAGTGCACAATTAGGTGCGATGATTAGACGCGCTCGATCACCGTCGCAACGGCCTGACCAAAGCCGATGCATAACGTGGCCAGCCCCAGTTGGAGGTCGCGCCGCTCCATCTCGTAGAGCAACGTGGTCAGCAGGCGGGCGCCAGAGCAGCCCAGCGGGTGGCCAAGGGCCATGGCGCCGCCGTTGACGTTGGTTCGCGCCAGCAGGGCGTCTCGGTCCTCCGCCATATCGTCGGCCCAGGCCATGACCACCGAGGCGAAGGCTTCGTTAACTTCGAAGAGTTCGATGTCGGTGATGCTTAGTCCGGCCTTTTCTAAGACCTTACGAGTCACCGGGATGGGGCCGGTCAACATGATCGTGGGGTCGACACCGGCCACCGCCGTGGCCCGAAATTTCGCACGCGGTTTCAATTGAAGGGTATTCTCGGCTCCGGCAGAGCCGATGAGCACCGCCGACGCTCCGTCGGAGATCTGACTGGACGTGGCCGCAGTGATCACGCCGTCTTTTACAAAGGCCGGTCTCAGAGACGCTACTTTCTCGCGGGTGGAGCCCCGACGAGGTCCTTCATCGACTCGAAAGTCGTGTTCTTCGCCGTCTTCATTGAGAACGTTGATCGGGCCGATTTCTCGCTCGAAATAGCCTTCGTCGATCGCCGCGATGGCCCGGCGGTGGCTCTCTAGAGCTAACTCGTCGAGGTCTTCTCGGCGATGTCCCCATTTTTTTGCGATGAGTTCGGCGCTTTTGCCCTGGCCGATGATATCGAAGCGATCGGTCAATCCCTCGCTTAACGGCGCCACATCGGAGCCCATCTCCACCCGGGTCATCGATTCCACGCCAGCGCCAATGACTACATCCTGCATCCCGCTCATCACCGCCTGAGCGGCGAAGTTTACGGTCTGCAGACTGGATCCACACATCCGATTGACCGTAGTCCCTGTGGTGGTGATGGGGAATCCCGCGATCAGAGGAGCGGTGCGCCCGATATTCATGCCCTGCTCACCGACCTGGGTGACACAGCCCATGATCACGTCTTCGACGGCAGCCGGGTCGATGCCGGTTTTGGCTATAAGAGACCTCAGGTTCTTTGCCGCCAGATCGTCGGGCCTTGTATTTGCCAGCGCTCCACCGCGCCGCCCGATAGCCGTTCGTATTGCTTCATAAATATATGCCTCGCCCATCACCATCCTCGCCGTCAAAAGGGTTGCCGTTGTCATGTACGTACCCCGGTATTTTTGACGGTGGCGGCTCAGATGGCAAGCCCCAGAAATTCACACCCAAATGATGGGAGGTTGGATGGTGTCAGGTACCTGCATCGGGCCTAATGGGGCAACAAAAATCGTATCGCTTCGGGGATGACTTCGAATTCGAAAGATTGGCCCGGACAGGGTTCTCCGTCGAGGTTCATGGGCGTCTCTTCGTCGAATTCAACGCGCACTTTTTTCACTTGTCGATAGATGATCGGTCCAAAGTCGCCGGGGCTTTCAGCCTGGACCATCTCCCGGGCATGACGGACCATCTCCCGGAGGGGCCTCTCCGGCACCACCACAATATCCAGAAGCCCGTCATCGAGGCGGGCGGCCGGGCAAAAGCTCCATCCCCCACCGGATTGGCTTCCATTTCCCACAAATAAAAAGGCGAGTTCCCCCTCCCACTCAAAATCGGGTGTGGTGATCGCTGCAAACCTCGTTGGTCGATCAATGGCCGCCGGGATGGCTCGCACAAAATAAGCCAGGCCCCCGGCGATATCTTTAAATTCGGTGGAGGCATCGGCCGAGATCTCTGCGCCCGATCCGGCGGTGGCCATATTCAAAAAGTAGCGGCCATCGACTGTTCCCACATCCAAAGGGCGCGGTGAGAGTTCGAGCCACCTCTGAAATTCCAGCGGGGCAAACCCGGACTCCACTCCGATTCCGCCTAAGAAATCATTTCCCGTCCCGTAGGGAAGCCCCGACATCATCGGTCTTTCATCAAAGGCCATCAGTCCATTTAGGACTTCGTGCAGAGTTCCGTCTCCTCCGCAGGCAACTACGGCGTCGGCACCGGCTCGTGCAGCCTCTCTGGCAAAGAGCACACCGTGGCCGCCCTCCCAGGTGGCTCGGACTTCGACTTCGTAGCCCACCTCCCGAAGTCTCTTCACCAGCAGGCGCAATTCTTCATCGGCGGCGGCTTCTCCGTTGAGGATAAAGTAAATCGTGGTCTCTTCCATCATCACTTCCTCAGATTCGATCTCGCATCTCTGGGTGTCCCGCCTGAGCGGCGCAATGAGCGCAACAATAAATATCACCCCCTGCTTCATGGCCATGGCCGATAACCTGAATACCGCAATTCCCACAGGATGGAGCGAGTTTGGCGATAGCGCACTCGAAGCAGTCAAAGGAGTAGTCTCTTCCCTGATACTCTACGAGGAGCGGTTTGTCATAATCGTTTCCGCAGACGTCACATCTCATAAGACCTCCGTTTTTGGGTCGATAATTCGGACCGACCTACTCGGTCTGGATCTAAAGATCAGCGCAAGTTGGCAACACCCAAATGGTTCGTTTAATTGAGATGGAAATTCGGAGATGATTGGGATGGAGTGAAGTGGGGTTTTGGAGACGTGAAGGGTAGATAAATCAATAGCTTATGAGGGTGTCTGGCACCGTGCGGGGGCTGCTAACTTATGAGGGTGTCTGGCACCGTGCGGGGGCTGCA
>SKNI01000679.1 GCA_007120615.1 Myxococcales bacterium
CAGAGCAAATCGAAAATAAGAAGCTCGATCGTCGGGTCGATATCTTTTCGGTGGGGACTCTCTTTTTCGAACTTCTCACCGGAAGAAAACCCTTTGGCGATGATCTAAAAGCGGTCTCCATGATCATCTCCCTGGATTCCCCGGTGCCCGATCCGCGAGATTTTCGAAAGGATATCCCCGAACCGGTAGCCAAGATCATTCTGGGAGCGCTGACCAAGGATCGAGATAAGCGTTTTTCTACGGCAGCCGAGATGGAGCACGAGATCCATGCCTATCTGCGAGGGGCTCAGGAGATGGTCGGGACCCGGGAGCTCTCGGTGATGGTGCGACAGCTGCGCGATATGCCGGCTTCCAGACCCACAGAGCAGCTCTTCGGGTTTGAAAAACAGGGTGTCCAGCGCTCCGAGCCCCGGATCACCAAGAAGGAAATCGACGACAAAGGCGGCCGGCTGACGCAGACACCGGGCCGAGAAGAGTACCAGACTCGAAAGGAGACGCCGTCGACCAAAGGGGCGAATCTGGAGGTGAAGAAGCCCCGGAGCAACACTCTCGCGTTGAAAGCGGAGTCCGAGGGCCTCTCGATGGGCCTGGTGATAGGGTTTGTTTTGTTGACCCTCGCCGTGCTCGCGGCGTTTGCTGTGGCCGGCTTTTTGTTGATCTCCAATGCCGGTCCGGAGCCAGAAGGTGAAGACCCGGCGGCGGCCGTCGTAGCGGAAGCCGACGGCGATGGCGACGATGAAGCAGCGGAGATCGACGACGATATTGACCGGGAAGCGCTGGGGGAGTGGAGTCACAGCGATGGTTTTGTGGTCTCTCTCGGCAGTCAGACCCCGGCGGAGCTCTTTAGCAACGGTCGAAAAATCGGCGAGACCCCGTTTCAGACCCGGCTTCGACCGGGAGATTATATTTTAGAGCTTCGAGCCGATGATGAACGAAAGATTGTGCAGTTTGAGGTCGAAGAGGATAATCCGCTTCAGCGCTACCGCTTTGAATTCTGAGCCTGCCGGTCGGTGAGCGGCCAGGCGTTGAAGCAGAATCGACGGTGATGGGGACGGTCGGCTACCGATTCCACCTCGATGCGAAGTTTCACCGGACCGTCGTCTCGCTGTGACATGTCAAAATCATGGGGCGTCCAGCTCGAGTCCTGAGCATCGACGAGGACCTCTTCGACTTTCTCGTCGTCCAAAAAGAGCCGATATTTCACATCGCCGCCCCTCTCCAGGCGCGCGGATCGAAGATCGAGTCCGGCGCGGACCCGCAAGATGTCGGAGGGTTTCTCCAGGGTCATCTCCACCGATAGATATCGGTCTCCCGATGGCGGATAGGCCTGAATACACCGTCTGGGATCATCATCGAGCTCCAGAAGAATAGGGCGGACCATGGCGCCTGCATCTCTTCCGTCGCAGATCCAGGCTCGATCTCGCTGGGACCAACGTCGACAGGGCCTGTCGCGTCCCTCAGGATTTCCGTAATAGACCTCGGCATCGGGCAAAAGGTCCACCAGATCGCCGTCAATCCGCATCGATTCGGGAACGGGAATGACCAGAAGCTCCACGTCACCAAATCGGTGCGTCTCCGTGGGCGCTCCGTCAAAGGGTAAGCGGGCCAGAGCCTGGGACCGCCGGCGTCGCTCGGTGAGAATCAAAACTCGATCGATGCGATAGAAGTCTTCCAGGAGAGGATGATGGTGGCGATGAAGCAGGTTTCCAACGGGCCTCAGGTGGGGCAGGGGAGCTTCGGTCCAGGAGGGGTGGGTGCGAATGGCGTCTTTCGGCTCACTTAACTCTACGGCCAATTCGGCGGCGTCGCGCCAGTTGTCGGCGTCAGAGGGGGCATTCTTAAAGACGCATTGAGCGCTGAGAGAGAAGATCGCGCCCAAAAGAATTAGGCCCGCTGCAATGAGCGGGCCAATCTTTACGCTGGTGTTGTTGGAAGTCGTCACGTGGATTGCCCGAGAAGGGTGCCAGGTTAGCGCCGACCACCCTGTTTGGCCTGGGAGAGTCCACCCAATTGCATCAATAAGTCGCGGTCGAAGAATGCCTCGTCGCGCTCACCATAGGGGGGAATATGCTTGCCCGAATCCATTCGGATGGCGTCGCAGGGGCAGGCCTCTACGCAGAGTCCGCAGACAATGCAGCGAAGCTCATCGATGACGAAGATCGACGGGTATTTCTCGATGGTCGGATCGTCGTGTTCACCGGCCTCGATGTGAATGCAGTCGGCCGGACATATCGTCGAGCAGCACATGCAGGCCACGCACCGAACCTGTCCGTCGTCGCGCAACATCAACCGATGAAGCCCTCGGTAGCGCTCGGGATATACCGTCTGAACTTCCGGATATTCCCGGGTAAAGGTGGTTCGCTTCGCCTTATTGGGGCGTAGATTGCGAAAGAAGTGCCGAGACGTCACCGAGAGTCCCCGCACGATCTCGGGGATATAACTCTTCTCCCAGAGCGTCTGAGTGATTCGGTCGACTTTTTTGACGTTCACGTTAGCCATGATGAAACTCCGTAGGTCCTACAGATGAGCGCTCTTACTTATAGAATCATAAGAATGAAAGCGGTCACAAAGAGATTCGCAATGCTCAGGGGCAACAAGATCTTCCAGCCAAGGGTCATCACCTGGTCGTAGCGGAAGCGCGGCAGGGTCCAGCGCATCATAAACTGCAGCCACACAAGGAAGAGGATCTTAAAGACCATCGCTCCGATTCGCAGGAAGATGGAGATCCAATACCAGGCTTCTTCGCCAAAGGGCGTCCAGTGGTTGCCCAGAAAGTGAATGCCGTCGGCGTACACATAAGGCATCTGCCAGCCACCGAGGAAGATCACCGCGATCAGCGCTGCGATAAAGACGGTCGCGGCGTATTCGGCGAGCTGCATCATCGCAAATTTCATGGAGCTATATTCGGTGATATAGCCGGCGACGATAACGGGCTCATCTTCGGGCAGGTCAAAGGGAGCTCGCTTGGTCTCCGCCAGTCCAGCCAGGAAGAATAGGAAGAACGCAAGAGGTTGGACGACGATTCCCCACATCGGGAGCCAGTCGCCAAACATATTTCCCTGCATCCGAACCATCTCGTTTAAGTTCAGCGTTCCGTAAATCATCAGAACACCGCCCAGGCTAAGAGCCATGGAGACCTCATAAGAGATCATCTGGGCCGAGGAGCGTAGCCCGCCGAGGAGGCTGAATTTACTATTCGATGCCCACCCTGCAATTGCCGCCCCGTAGACCGAGATCGCAGCGATAGCAAAAGCAAAGAGAAGCCCCGAGTTCATATGCATGATGGAGAAATAATTCTTCCACTCTCCGCCCACGCAGATCTCGGTATAATTCTGGTCCGGCAGGGTCTGAACGGTGCCGGTGCAATAAAAATCCATAAACGGCACCACCGCCCACCCGATGAGGGCCGGCATAAATACCAGGCCCGGTGCGATGGTGTGCAAGAATTTATTGGACCCGGCAGGAGTGATATTCTCCTTGAGGATCATCTTGATGCCATCGGCGATGAAGTGGGGAATCCCCATCAGACTAAAACCGAAGAATTTGGCCTGGTTGGGGCCGATTCGGTTTTGAATCTTGGCGGATTGTTTCCGGTCTCCCAGAAGAGTCATCAAACTCGCCACGGCCATTACAAAGCCAAAGACAATGACGGAGATCTTGATAATCGGTATGAGCACTTCGGCCATGGATGCATCCTTCTAAATACGTGCAATCACCCGCGGAAAATCAATGCGGGTCGGGAAGTCAATGCTGGGCTTATTCAGCCGGGGCCTGGGCCGCTTCATCGGCGTCGGCGGGGGCCTGGAACATCTCTTTTTGAATCTGGTGAACAAAGGTATACGTCAGCGGCTTGTCCATCGCCCGGGCCAGTCGCATAAAGATCTGCCAGTGGGGCAGGGAGTCTCCGTGCGGAGCAAAGGCCTGCTCAAATTGCTGGGCGACTCCGTCGAAGTTGACGAAGGTACCCTCGGTCTCCGCATGGGAAGATGCGGGAAGAGCAACGTGAGCTTTCGGAGAGAGCTCTCCGTGATGCTGGGCCTGCAAGACAAAGAGCCGCAGGTTATCCAGTGCCTCCACGAAGCTCTCTTTTAGAGCCTCATCGCCGGGAAGCTGAGTCTCCATCATATAGAGGGAGGTGATCGCACCGGAGTTGATGTCTTCGATGAGCTCTTCGGGCCCCTTGATGCCGGCTTTGTCGCCGAAGATCGCTTCGACACCACGGCGGTTGGGGTTTTTGTCGGCCTTGATCAAAAAGTCGTCTTCATCTCCGTCGGGCTTTCCGCCGAGGTAGAGCGTTCCACCTTCCAGGACTTCTTCCACGAATCGCTTGGCCAGATAGAGGTCTTCGCAGCTCGCCTGAGGACTCAAGACGAAGCCGAATTGATCGCCGCCGTCTTTGAGAGCTCGGGCCAATTTCTTGGAGGCCGATTCGGTGACGCCGTGCCAGTTGACGGCGGCGCCGTTGCTCATCGGATGGAGCAGGCGGTCGGAGTGAATCTCTTTATAGGTCAGGCGTCCGGCGTCGCACATCCAATAGTCGTTGACGTTCGGATTGTAGCGCGGTCGGTAGCGCTGTACTTCGTTTCGGAAATGCTCCAGGTGGATATTGCAACCGTTGGAGCAGCCCGTGCAGATGCTGTCCGTGGAGGAGAGCAGCCAGACCCGACACTTGAATCGAAAGTCCCGGGAGGTCAGCGCTCCCACCGGACAGATATCGGCGGTGCAGACCGAGTAGTCGTTGTCCAACTCGCGGCCCGGGAA
>SKNI01000333.1 GCA_007120615.1 Myxococcales bacterium
CGGCCACGTCTTCTCTGGGAATTTCACCGGAGGGCAGGTTCGAGCCGACGGCGATGCGGCTCGTGCCCTCGTCGTTGGTCAGTGAGCCGGGCCGAATGATGGTGAAGTCCAGCCCGCTGCTGCGGAGTGCAGCGTCGGCCTGGTGGGATTACGTCTATAGAAGACGTTAAGCACCTGGAGAGCCTGACCAAAGATGGATCTTCTCAGGGGCGAGTTCAGGAAGATTTCTACCAATAGCACTTCTTCAGAGGTCCGGGTCTGGATCCAAGAAGGCTACGACCGGCCCGTTATAGCGAGGGAGGTAGGTACCTTCGAACTCTGCGACCAGGCGGCCCTTAAAATAGAGAAAGTGACCAGCAGCCCAGACGCCCTCGGGGCCGTATACGAAATCCGTTTCGCTCACCAAGCGCTCAAAATGGGGCTGGTCTTCGCAGGGAGTGAAGAGGATGTACCGGTCAAAGATGGCTTCTCCACTTTCATCAGATTGGCTGACCACGTAGACGGGAGGATTCTGAGAAATCCAGTGGACCCGGCTTGGGACAAACCACCCGCCTGAGACACGCAATTGATTGCCGGCCGGCTCGAAGGAGTTTCCCCTGAGCTCGCTGGATCCGCCGCCGTTGCTGCGACATAGGACCGTTCGCCAGTTGGGGTCGTCTTTATCAAAGACTACCTCAACGCTCGCCACCTGAGGTTCATCGACAAAGCGAATGCCCGAGGATATATGTTCCATGGGTGGGGTTGCCGGGGCTTCGATGACCGAGGGGAGAATGCGGACGTAGGTAAAGATATTGCATCCATTGGCGTCACCCAGATATCCGCCGAGGCACCTTCTGATCCACAATTCGTCACCAGCGGAATCGACGAAAGCACCGCCCCGCTCATAGGCAGAGTAGTCTTGATCGTGAGGAACGTGCCAGGCCTCGGCGTCTGGCAACTCCAATTCGCTGAGTTCTCCGTCTTCGTAAATATATAGGTGGTGTTCAGGCGGCTCTCCTCTGACTGCTCGCGTAGTCAGGATTGCCAGGTCACCATCGAGCCAGCGCAAAGCAATGGGGCGAAGTTCCACCTCAAGGCGCTCCAGATTCTCAATCCCATCAGCGCCGAGAAGGGCGATTTGAACGCCGGAGTCTGCTACATGGGCGAATTTTACGCGATTGTCGAAAGCCTGCTGAGGATGGAGTGCGGCGGCTCCCTGGTCTTCCTGCTCGGGCGCGGTGGCAACGCTTTCGTCTTCGACAGCTTCTGCGTGTTCATCTTCCCGGTCACAGGCATTGAGAAATAATAGCCCTGCGATGAAGGCCGATATTGTTGTGAAGACCAACCAGATTTGGCGCTTATTCATGGGGTTTCTCCAGGCGAATTACGTAGTAGATGGCAAAAAGACTTTGGTTATCGCTGGGAAGATTGTCTGCATCAGGCAAGGCAGGCACAAACTCTTATATATGATTAATTGAAGTAACCGACCCACATACAGACATCAAGGCTGTGCTGATGGCTACATTCGCCCCCTGTGGGTGCCGGCTTGACAACCTCTGAGCGTCCTGCTCTAAGAAGAGAGCAGCATCGAAGCAGACCAGAGAAATTGGAAGAGAATATGAAGCTGACCAAGAAACGACAAAATACACCAACCGCGGGGCCAATTACGGTCTCTGCGGGAGGCTTTGTCATTTCCGCGACGTCGCAGGCTTCTAAATTCTGATGATATTGGAAAATATCTCGAAGAGAAGCCGCGGCATTATCGCCTGCGGCTTTTGTCTTTCTTGGACGGCCTCAGGCATTCCGAAACCGACTTGAGGTCGGATATGAAAGCGTCAAAGAAGAGCGTCGAATCAGGGCGCGACAATCAGGGATCTCCGGTGCGTCGGGTCATCACCATGGCCTGGCCGATCATCATCAGCATGTTGTCCTTTACGGCCATGGATCTTGCGGACACTCTCTTTGTGGGATGGTTGGGGACGGTGGAGTTGGCCGCCGTGGGACTCGCTGCGACGGTGCTCTTCCTGCTGCAATGCTTTTTCATGGGGAGCCTTCAGGGCGTGAGCATTGTCTCCTCTCATGCGAAGGGAGCAGAGAATCTCAACCGAGCGCGGCGGGCTGCCGTGACGGGCCTGTTTCTGGCGGTTCCGGCGGGCTTGTTCGTGGTAAGTACGAGTTTTATGGACGTCTGGATCTTCGCCCTGATGGGCGGTGAGGCAGTGGTGCAGGCGGTGGCCTCGGACTATTTCTCGGTCCGCGTATGGGGCGTGCCTTTCTTGTTCATCATGCTCGCCATTTGCAACCACTACCAGGGGTTGGGCGACACCCGTACGCCTATGAAGATCAACCTGGTGGCCAACGGATTGAACATCCTGTTGACGCCCATGTTGATCTACGGTGTGGGCCCATTTCCGGCGCTCGGGGTGGAAGGCGCAGCCCTGGCGACGATTGGGGCGCAATTTGTGGGGATGACCATCGCCCTGGTTCATTTCGGGCTCCATCAACGGGAGCGGATGGGTTTTGACCTGACAGTCGCCCGGGACATCCTGCGACTGGGCTTGCCCATGGGCGTGCGCTACGTGCTGGGCGTGATGGGCTTTACGGTCTTCACCGCTTTTCTGGCTCGCCTGGGAACGGTGGAACTCGCCGCCCACCAGATCGCGATCCGAGTGGTGAGCGTGAGCTTTTTGCCCGGGCATGGCATCGGGCAGGCCGCCGCCATTCTCACCGGTCAGCGCGTAGGTGCGCGACAATTCGATGCGGTCAACGAAGTGGTATGGGCTGCGCTGCGCGTGGCCTGGACCCTGATGGGGGCGCTGGGGGTGATCTTCTGGTTCTTTCCGGAGGCCATCTCCCAGATCTTCATCGACGATCCGCGCACCATCACGCTGGCAGGTCAATTGCTAATGGTGGCGGCCTGGTTTCAGCTCCTGGATGCCACGGTCATGGTGCTCGTTCAGTCACTCAATGGCACCGGCGATACCCGATTTACCATGATCGTCGGCGTCACCACGACATGGACGATCATGTTACCCACGGCCTGGTTTCTGGGATTTTATCTGAATTTGGGCGCTGTCGGTGCCTGGCTGGCCTTCATCGTGGAGTTGATCGTGTTGAACTCGATCTTGATCTGGCGCTTTCGAAGCGGGGGCTGGCGGACTCATTCTTGAACAGCGATTCCTTCGCCAATGAGGACTGTCCCGAAGACCATCTCAGTCGTAAACTAGACGAAACGACGAATTACCCGTCATTTCGACGTCTGCGCTGACTCGATTGGTATATGGGTTGACCTCGGACGACAGAATTTGAAAAGCATCTCCCCTGGATTGAGCCATCTTCAGACTCCATTGCCCGCCGATGGCAAGGTCTTCGGGATACCAATTCTCCCGCCCCAGGTTGGCGACCACATCATTTCGATAATATAGAGTCAGGCGTCCTGTCAGGGGCCAATTATTGGTGTCCAGGTTCCAGGTGCGGTCGATTCCATGGAGTCCGCTCTCCTGAGAAACCGAGAGCGTGACGGGGTCTTGGGGAGGCGTGGTGTGGAGTTCCAATTCTCCAATCGTCCAGCCCTCGGCGTCGATGAATGGGACTCGGTCTCCAGGACGACTTGATCGCAAATCCAGGGTTGCTTCGCCGGCAGCTCCCTCACCACCGAGAAGTTCTGCGCGGAGAAAACCGCGACGAAGGCGAATAAAGTCTTCCAGAAGTTCTCGATGCTGGAGATGGCGACCCAATTCTCCGAAGTGATTCTGACCGTGGAGATCAAAGGAGTCGGGGGTGGGATCGCGATTGATGCTATCGCCGATGAGATGAGTCAGCCCCGCAGCCTTGGTGCGTACAAATTCGGGTGTGAAGATCTCGTCCATCACAAAGAGAATCTTGTCGGAGAGCAGCTCGAATAGCTCCGGGGTATTCAACACCAGATCTACCAATTTATTGTTCCACCGATCGCCGATGGCCCCTTCATAGGAGAAAAAATCATTCTGCGTACCGCCCGGTTGGGCGCCCTGACGAAAAGCCGATCCAAAACTCAGATCTTTGTCCCAGGGGATGAACTTCCAGCGCGCGTCGGGATCTTCATGATCGAGATAGAGCCAATAATCATCGCCAAAGGAGTCGCTGTCGGCGAGCACATAGTGAATGGCCAGCCAGCTCATGAAGATGTCCACGTCAATTCGGTCGGCGAATTCATCGGCAAAAGCACTTCCCGCCTCGGCGGTGTAGACCCAGCGAATCAAATCAGCGACGGAGCCGTAGTCGGGATCACCCCGCTGGTTGGTACGGGAATGAAGAAATTCATCGGGGTCATCGACGGAGTCGATATCAAAGCCGAAGAAGGAAGACCCATCGATGCGGTCGTCGCTGTGGAGGAAGTCCCGAAATTGATCCCGCACAAGAGTTCCGTCTTCGGAAAGCCCGGAATGAGCGATCAGATCTTCGTCGACGCGCTCGATGTGCAGGTAAAGGCCCTCATAGATGCCGTTGATATAGAGGTTGAAATACCGGGTCCGCGACGTGGGAACGCCCATATCGCGAAAGAGATCCAGGGCCAGACGCTCTCGCATCATGGAGGGATCGGTGTACATGGCGTTGATATTCATCCGGGAGCTCCCGTAGAGAAAATCCTGGCGATCCTCAAAGCGAATATTGAAGGATTTCTTCGGCGCTCTCCGACTGGAATTGCCACGATAACGCAGGCCTCGAAGCTCCAGGACTTCTCCATCAACGCTGAGACGAGCCGTTGCGGGAAGACGGTCGTTGGAGTGGATATCTCCCA
>SKNI01000415.1 GCA_007120615.1 Myxococcales bacterium
GATGGTGGAAGGGCGTCCGGACTGGTGCATCAGCCGCCAGCGCTCCTGGGGCGTGCCGATCACTGTGATGTATTGCAAGAGCTGCAATGAGGCGCTGGCCACAAAAGAGATCGCCGATCACGTCGCCGACCTGGTGGAAGAACACGGGGCTGACGTCTGGTTTGCCCGAGAGCCGTCGGAGTTGGTGCCGGAGGGTACGAGCTGTCCCAGTTGTGGGACTCAGGACTTTCGAAAAGAAGAGGATATTCTCGATGTGTGGTTCGACTCGGGGACGAGTTGGGCGGCGGTCCTCGATGATATGCTGGGACTTGGCGACCAGGCCGACCTTTATCTGGAAGGCAGCGATCAGCATCGCGGGTGGTTTCAGTCCAGTTTGATGTGCGGGCTGGTCTCCCGGGGACATAGTCCCTACAAAACCTGTCTGACCCACGGTTTTGTCACCGATAAGGACGGGCGCAAATACTCGAAATCCAGCAAGAATTTTGAGCCTCCCGAGAAGATGCTCCAGGAATACGGAGCCGATATCCTTCGGCTGTGGGTCTCGGCGGTGGATTATCGAGGGGATATCGCTCTCTCCGAGGAGATCTTGACCAGAATCAGCGACTCCTACCGAAAGATTCGAAATACCTTTCGGTTCCTATTGGGCAATCTGGAGGGATTTGACCCCTCAGAGGCAGTGCCGCTGGAGGAGTTAGAGGAGTTCGATCGCTGGATCCTTCACCGCGCTGCGGTGACGATGGAGCGAGTGGAGAAGGCCTATCGAGAATATGAATTCCACACCATTTATCACGCGTTGGTGCAGTTCTGTACGGTGGAGTTGTCCAACGTCTATATGGATGTGACCAAGGATCGAATGTATTGCGAAGCGCCCGACTCTGCCGGGCGGCGCTCCGGGCAGACGACGTACTGGCTGGTGCTGAGAGCTCTGGTTCGAGCGATGGCCCCAATTCTCTCGTTTACCTGCGAAGAGGTCTGGGAGCATATCCCCACCGAAGAAAAGACTCTGGAGAGTATCTTTTTGACCGACTTTCCGTCGGAAGCGGCCGATTGGCGAGATGACGAACTCGGCGCAAAGTGGGAGCAATTGCTGGAGGTCCGTCAGGAAGTCCAACGAGCTATGGAAAAGGTGCGTGCTCCCCGCGGAAAGAAGAAAGAAGGCCATATTGGAAGCAGTCAGCAGGCCCACGTTACGGTTGTGGCAGAAGGCTCTACGCTGGAGATGCTTCGGGAATACGAAGGCCAACTCAACGCTCTCTTTATCAGCAGTGAGGCCGAGGTGGCCGAGGGTCCAGTCGATGGCGAGGCCCCGGTCAAGATCAAGGTTCGCCCGTCGACGGGACAGAAATGTCCCCGGTGCTGGAATTATTGGATCGAGGCGGACTCCGATGAGGAAATCTGTGCTCGATGCGCCACCGTGGTGCAAGGACTGTAAGGAATGAAGCATCCGGCGGTGATCAAATACGGTTTATTCTTTTTCATCGTGGCCGTATTGGCCGGCGTTGATTTGTGGACGAAGGATTACGCCGAGCAGCGTCTGGCGACCCAGCGACCGGGGATTTTATCCCACAATATGGTCCTCACCATCGGCTCCGAGCACGACGGGGTGTTGCTTGAGGAGTATTTGCGCCAGGAATTAAGTGCCAGCTCCGAGGAGGAAGTCCAGGAGATCGCCGAGCAATTCACGATCACTGCTCATGGACAAAAATTACAGCCGGACAGCGAACTCTCCGCCGGGGACAGGATCGAAATTCTCCAGCGGCGGGTGGTGGTAATCGAGGATTATTGGGACTTCCAATATGCCCGAAACCCTGGCGCTGCGTTTGGTTTTCTGGCCGACAGCGACGATTCATTTCGACAGCCCTTCTTTATTTTCGTCAATATCATCGCCGCTATCTTTATCCTCGGTCTGTTGCGTACCATCGATATACGGCAGAAATTATTCTTCTGGGGACTGGCGCTGATCAGCGCCGGAGCCCTGGGTAATTTTGTCAATCGGCTGCAATTTGATTACGTCATTGATTTTATCGTGTGGAAAGTCACCGATGAATATCGATGGCCAACCTTCAATGTGGCCGACGCTCTGATCTGTGTAGGTGTGGCCTTCGTGGTGGTGGTTTTGATCCGGGAAGGGATCGAGGAATCTCGCCAGAAAAAAGAAGCCCTCGCCATCCACCCGGAGGGGTAAAGTAGCGAGGGCTTTAAAGAAAAGTGCTTTGGGGTGGAGATCAGGTCATCTGTTCTAAGAAGTCCAATCGGACGTCTTCCCCAAGACGATCAAGGAGGAAGCGGCGAAAATCGTTTCGGATCTGGACTTCCACCTGTCGGATGCGCTCTTTGGAGACCCCCCAATCATCTCCGAGGTCGACGAGGCTTCGGGCGTCTTCTGCGATCATTCGCTTGGTCCAGATGGCCTTTTCTCGCTCGTCTTCGACCTGTTCACCGAAGGCATGGATCGCCTCACGCAGGCGGGAAGCCAGGTCGTAATCAGTAGCCATCTCCTCGGGGTCGGCGCTCTCCGACTCCATGAGCTCACCGATGGTCGTTTTTTCATGGCCGGGAGCCTGGGCGTCGAGATAGACGGGGGGAGCATCGAGTTGAGCGGCGACGCGGACGACCTCCTTCTCGTCGACGTCGAGGTATTCGGCGATGAGCGCCGGGGTGGGATTGCGATGTCCCTGTCGCATCAACTCGCGGCGGGCTTTTTTGAGGTTATAAAAGAGCTTTCTCCCCGCCCGGGAGCTGCCGATTTTGACCGGATGGAGATGATTCATCAAATAATTGAGAATCATCGCCCGGATCCAGTACTGGGCGTAGCTGGTGAATTTGACGCCCCGATATGGATCGTAACGGGTGACCGCTTCGGCAAGGCCCACGTTGCCTTCCTGGATAAGGTCCAGAAGATTGGTCCACCGGCGCTGGTATTCACGGGCCAATTTCACGACGAGTCTGAGATTGGTCAAGATGAGCATCTTGCCGGCGTTTCGATCCTTCTCGTTGATATATTGCTCGGCCAATTTCTGCTGCTTCTCCGCAGAGAGCGGCTCGATATAGTTGAGACGGGCCAGGTATGCGGTGAGCGGATCGGCGTTGGCCGGTAGATTGAGATTGGAGCCTCGCATCATGGGGAGGCTCAAATCACCAAAGAGCTCGGATACACCGTTTAGCGAGTTGGCATCGAGTGCCATCTCGCCGCTTCCTTTGGTGGAAGAGAGGTTTCGATTTTCATCATCTTCTTCGTCGAGTCGTGTTTCTTCGTGTTGGGTGGTCATAAACTGATACCCCCTGCTAGCGACTGCACAAAAACCGGGACACGGCCCAGAATGCGCTACGGTTCGTCCTCTTTCGTCCATCAAGATGCGACGAGAGGAATCGATGTTTCAAAATTCATTCGGTAAAACACCGCAGCGGAGCGAAGTATTCAAAACTTTCTAGAAATTATCGAGATTAGCGCTCCCAATATCTACGGTGGTTGGATGGTGCTGTACTAAAGGTAGGCACCATTCGGTGGCCTTCCCAAGGTCTGGTGAGTGGCAGCGGTTGTAGCCAGGGTCTAGAAGTAGACCGAGAAGCCTCCGGCGACGTATCCGAATTCCCGGGGAAGTTGCAGGTCGTGGCGGTAGGAGAAGTCAATGCCAGCCTGCTCCGATCGCCATCCGGCGCCGACGGAGAGCATATTGCGATCGAGAAAGGCCCGGCGCTCAAAACCGGCTCGAATCGGAATCACTCCGGCGATCATATATTCGGCGCCCACTCCGAAGTCGACCATGGGAGTGTCGCCGCTGGTCAGATCCAGGGTCGCTTCTCCCGAGGCCATAAAGGCGGTCTCATCGCCGAGACCGAAGCCTCCGCTGATACGGGTGGGGGTTGCCCCCTGGCAGTCCGGATTATTGGAGCAGCGATCCGGGAAATTCTGGGCGGTCAGGCCCAGATGGAGGATGTCGGCGGCCCGAATGACGATCCCTGCGTCCACGGAGAACCCGGAGAAAAGGATCTGAGAGGTATTTCCATCTTCGTCTTCGATCTCGGGCAGATCGGTATCGGTGATGCGCAGGTACCGCACCCCCACACCGATGGAGACGCGCTCCGGGACCACTGGGACGGCGAGCACACCGCGAACGTCGTGTCCGGAGAGGTTGTCGTGATCGGAGTGACCGAAGAAGTAATTATAAGCGATCGCTCCGGCAAATTGGGGGTTGAGTTTACTGTCGGCGGCCCCGGCGGATAAAATCGCGCCCTGCGGGGTGAACGAGAAGGCCCCGTCCACCACATACATCGGCGCCCGGGCGACCCCGGCGGGGTTCTGGTAGATGGCGTCGGTTCCGGTGGCCAGTGCGACATGGGAGCTGCCGGCACCGGTGGCGCGAAGGCCCTCGTAGAACTCGGGGATCGTTCGCTGCGTCGGCTCCGTTTCTTGTGCCACAACGATCAGGGACCAGCTCAGCAGCAGGGCTGTGGAGGCGGCGAATAGAATGAATCGCGTACAACTCATACTTCCAACTCGATGAAGGAGATGCGAATGATGATCTGGCGCATTGATACCCGATCAAGATCGCGGGGGCAAATTGCGACTCACCGGCGATAAAGGTTCTCTCCCCGGGGAATCGAAAGGCCACAACAGCAGTGCCAGGTCAAATATGCCGAGGAATCTCGAATTCTTCGTTTCGACGACGAAGATGCCCTCAGGGTTCAAAGGGCTGAAGACTGGTAAAGGCCAGGCCTTCATCCAGCCATTGAGCCAGGCC
>SKNI01000063.1 GCA_007120615.1 Myxococcales bacterium
CGGGCCGCCGAGATCATGAATTGCGTCTTCGACGGCGGAATCAAACACAGTGGCGTGCATTATAGTCATAAGCGTCAGTGCCTGCAGCTTTTCTTAACCGCCCCCGGTCAACTCCTGAGAAGCAGGGTCCGCTGGATCGGCGACGTTGTTGGAAAACCAGACGAGATCGGAGACGAAGAGGTCGTAGAGACCCGCCGCGCCTGGCTGGAGGCTCGTCATCCCGATCGTCGCAGCCACCCCGACGCTCATCGAACCCGGGTCTTCTGGCTCGCCAGCTCGGCGCTGGCCAGGGAGCCCGAGAAATTGGTGGGAAAAGACGTCTCCGAGATCGAGATCGTGGCCTGGAATGCCCAGCGCGTCGAGGCGTTCGTACGCTACGGCGAAGAAGAGACCCAATCGGCAAGGCAACCACCTCCGGCAGACTCGTGCTGGGCCGCGTGGCCGTTGATCGCTTAGCCCCGAAGGTCCGCACAGGCCATCGCAATTTGAAGGAGCACCCCATGAAAAAGCCGGATCTCGGTCCCGAACTCGAACGGATGACCACCTATTGTACCTATTGCCCCAAGATGTGTCGGTTTAGCTGTCCTACGGCTGCGGCGGAGGCCCGGGAGACGGCGACACCCTGGGCGATGATGCGACTTTTGGAGTTGAGCCGAGACGGATCGGTAGAGCTCGACGAGTCGGTAGCCGAGGCGTTTTATCATTGCACCGGATGTCGCAGATGCCAGGCATTTTGCCGCCACGACAACGACGTCCCCCGGGCATTGTGGAAGGCCCGCTCCTGGGCGGTGGAGAACGGTTTTATGCCCCAGGCCTTCGAACCAATGGCCAGAAACTTTAAGAGTCACGGCACTCCTTTTGAAGAGCCGCAGCCCGAGATCGATACCTCTGCCTTCGACGCCGAGGGGTCGATCGCTTTCTGGCCCGATTGCTCCACCGTGCAGCATCGGCCGGAGACCATCGGTCGAATTGGAAGACTGCTCGCCCGAATTACCGGTGAGAAGATTCGACTGATTCAGATGGACGATGTCGGCTCGACGCCCTGTTGCGGTTTTCCGCTCACCGCCGCCGGCATCAAGGACGGCGGGGGTTGTCGAGAAGATCTCTGGCCTTCGCTGAAGGGGGTCAGCTTTGTGTGGACCGATTGTCCGGCGCTGGCAGCCTGGAATCATTCCGGGAGCAGCTGGCCTCTTGCGCCGCGCCCCGATGATCCCACGATGGGTCATATCTTTACGCTACTCTCGGAGCGCCTCTCCGAGCTTCCACCTCCGCAGAATCTCCTGGATCTGGGGGATACGCTTCTTCACGAGAGTTGCTTTGTCGCTCGCCAGATCGACGCTCTCGATGATGTGCAAAAGATCCTGGCCACAATCTCCAGGACCCCTCCCGAGAAGATGGCCTATGAGGGCAAAGAAAGTCCTTGCTGTGGCGGACGAGTGCATTATCGTATGCTGGAGCCCGAGGGCTCCGAGAAGGCGGCAGCCACCGTCCTGGAAGCTCTCGATCGAAATGAAGGCCAAGAGCGCATGGTCACCACCTCGGTGATGTGCCATCACGCGCTGGAGGAGGCCGGTCCCGATTCGTTGGTGACTTCCCTTCTCGAATTGTTGTGCGAAGCGTATGATTGCTGATCTCGATCATGGCGAGATAAAAATGATTCGCCACAATGAACGGCGATGCTGAAAGACGCTGATTGTTTCAATTCCAGAATTGATGTTTGGGCACGCTGATATGAATGCTCCTGTAAATTACCGAACTTTCGTCATCGCTAATCCCAGCGCGGGAGCCGGCGCCGTAAAAGAGGAGTGGCGCCTTATCGAACGGCTCCTCCGGGCCAACCTCCCGGAGCTCGATTACGCCTTTACCGAGGGCCCGGGGCACGCCACGCTGCTGGCCAGAGAAGCGCTTCGAACCGGTTGGGAGATGGTCGTCTCCATCGGCGGTGACGGCACGCTCAATGAGGTGCTCAATGGATTCTATGAGCCGCCGGAGCCGGAGTCGGTCTACGAAAAAGATGAACACGGCTGGTTGGTGACCGGCGACAATTCGCTACAGGCGATCAACCCGGACGCCGCGTTAGGTATCATTCCGCTGGGCACGGGAGGTGATTTTCGGCGGACCATCGGATTCATGGGTAATCTGGCGGAGACCGTGGATTATCTCCGCGGCAGGGAGACCCGCAGCATCGATATCGGAGAGGTCGGCTTCGTCGATCACAGCGGCAAGATCGCCAGTCGCTATTTCATCAATATCGCCGCCAGCGGCCTCAGCGGACTGGTCGACAAACACGTCAACGCTACCTGGAAAGGACTGGGCGGGCGTGCCAGCTTTATGTGGGCGACCACCCGGGCGTTCACCGCCTGGCGCAATGTGGAGGTGGAGGTACGACTCGATGACACCACCGAGATTCGCGATCGGATGCAGAATGTGGTGGTGGCAAATGGCGAGTATTTTGGCGCCGGAATGTGGGTCGCTCCGGGAGCCCTGATCGATGATGGCTGTTTTCAGGTCGTCTTGATGGGAGATCTCTCGGTTCGAGAGTCGGTCAAAACCCTGCCTCGACTCTTCAGCGGGAATCATCTGGCCTGCAAAAATATCACTCGCCACCGGGCAAAGCGGGTATCGGCCAGGGTGATCGATTCCTCCAGCGACTTTCTTCTGGACATCGATGGCGAGGCCCCGGGAGGGCTTCCGGCGACGTGGAATGTGCATCCCGGGGCGATTCGACTCAAGATCTGAACCGGTCTTATGCCCCCGCGACCACTCGCGGTTGTCCCTCGGCCAAGGCTGGCTCCGGAGAGTCCGTATCCCGCAGCAGCCGAATGGCGTTGAAGATCACGATAAGGCTCGCCCCCATATCGGCGACGATGGCCATCCAGAGGGTGGCGATGCCGAGAACTGCGAGTACCAAAAAGATGGCCTTAAGCCCCAGGGCGATGGCGATATTTTGACGAATAACCCGGGTGGTTCGACGACCGATCTCGATGGCTCGAGGCAGTCGCTCCAGGTCATCGCTCATCAGGGCGACGTCCGCCGATTCCAGCGCGACATCGGTTCCGGCGGCGCCCATAGCGATGCCAACGGTGGCTCCGGCCAGGGCGGGCGCGTCGTTGACCCCGTCGCCGACCATGGCGATGGTGGCGTGTTTTTGGCGCAGCTCTTCGATCCGGGCGACCTTCTCGGCCGGTAAAAGCCGCGCCGATATCGCGTCATCTCTGAGTCCCAACTCCGCCCCGATTCGCCGGGCGGTGGTCCAATTGTCACCGGTGATCAAATAGGCATCGGAGATGTTCTGGCGGCGCAGCGCTTCTACGGCCCGGGCAGCCTCCGGACGGAGGGCGTCGCGAAGAGCCAGAAGGCCGATCACTTCCTCTTGCAGAGCCACGCCCACCACGGTCTGACCGCTCTGTTCCATCTTCTCCCACTGATGACTCACGCCGTCATCGATGGGGAGTCCGCAATCTCGAAGCCAGCTCAAATTACCGACCCGGACGGTGGACTCGTCGACGCGGGCTTCGATTCCTTTCCCAATGATCGCATTGACCTCTCGGGCGCGGTCGATAAAGCGATCCGGGGACCATCGATGGCGAGCGGCCTGAATGATGGCTCGGCCCACATGATGCTCGCTCTGGGCTTCCGCCTGAGCCGCCCAGAGGAGCACCTGATCTTGGTCAAATTCCCCGAGAGCGCGGACCTCTTCGAGCTCCGGTTTTCCCCGGGTCAGGGTACCCGTTTTATCAAAGGCCACCGCATCCAGCGCTCCCAGAAGTTCCAGAAATTTTCCGCCTTTAACCAGAACCCCTTCGCGGGCCGACCGAGCGAGTCCGGCGACGTTTGCGATGGGGGTGGAGATCACCAGAGCACAGGGGCAGGCGATGACCAGAAAGACCAGGGCACGATAAAACCAGTCCAGCCAGATCGCTCCAAAAAACAGAGGCGGAATGACCGCCACCAGCGCTGCTCCCAGAACGACTGCCGGGGTGTAGATACGGGCGAAGCGGTCGATGAATTGTTCCGTAGGAGATTGATTGGCCCGGGCGTCTTCGATGGCGTCGATGATGCGGGCCAGAGTGCTTCTGGAGGCCGGCTGGATGGCTCGAAGGGTAATCGCGCCGGCGCCGTTGATGGTCCCTGCAAATACGGACTCGTCTCGGGTCTTGAACACCGGCACCGACTCTCCGGTGATCGTGGATTCATCGACCTCGGTTCTGCCCTCCAGGATCACGGCGTCCACCGGTATCTTTGCTCCCGGCAGCACTCGCAGGCGGTCGCCGACAGCGACGTCGTCGATGGAGATCTCTTCTACGGATCCGTCGTCTTTTAGCTTCAGCGCCACCTGAGGGGCCAACTCCATAAGCGCCCCGATCTCTCGTCGCGCTCTAGACATGCTGCGCCCTTCCAGCCACTCGGCGAAGGCAAATAAGATGATCACCGTCGCCGCTTCCAGCCACTCCCCGATGAATCCGGCGCCCACTACGGCGATGGTCACCAGGACCGGGATATTGAATTGCCGCCGCCGAATCGCGGCGAAGGCCTGACGAAAGACGAAGAATCCACCCACGGCGATGGCGGCCATAAACACCGCAACCGAAGCTCCCATCTGTCCCATGCCGTAGCGCAATCCGGCGCCGAGAGCGGAGAGAATTACTCCGGCGACGATCACCCAGAAATGAGCAGAATAGGGGCTGGATTTTAGTTCTGTGGTGCGTCTTACGGAGCGGCGGGGACTGGCAG
>SKNI01000368.1 GCA_007120615.1 Myxococcales bacterium
CATCAACGATCATCCCCTGGCCTATCTCGACAACGCGGCCTCCAGTCAGATGCCGCAGGCGGTCATCGATCGCCTGGTCTGGTATCACAGCGGCGAGCACTCCAACGTTCATCGAGGGGTGCACACGCTAAGCCAGAAGGCTACCGACGTCTATGAAGGAGCGCGCCAGAAAGTGGCGGAGTTTATCAACGCTCCATCCACCCGGGAGTGCATCTTCGTCAAAGGGACGAGCGAGGCGATCAATCTGGTGGCTCACGGCTTCGGCCGCCGGTTCATCGGTGAGGGCGATAAGGTCCTGATCTCGGCGCTGGAGCACCACGCCAATATCGTACCCTGGCAGATATTGTGCAACGAGGTAGGGGCCGAGATTTCGGTGATTCCCATCAACGACGATGGCGAGCTGATCCTCGACGATCTGGAGGAGCTTCTGGAGTCGGTGAAGTTGGTCTGCGTCAATCACGTATCCAACGCCCTGGGGACGATCAATCCGATCAAAGAGATCATTGAGCGGGCCCACGCCCAGGATATTCCCGTCCTCATCGACGGTGCCCAATCAGTGCCTCATATGAGCGTGGACGTTCAGGAGCTGGACGCTGACTTTTACGCGTTTTCCGGCCATAAGATGTGCGGCCCCACAGGAATTGGCGTCCTCTACGGAAAAGAGAAGTGGCTGGAGAAGATGGATCCATTTTTGGGCGGCGGAGATATGATTCTCAGCGTGACCTGGGAGGAGACCACTTTTAATAGCCTGCCCTATAAATTTGAGGCCGGGACACCTTCCATCGCTGCCGCTGTAGCGCTGGGCGCCGCAATTGACTATCTCGAGGGCATCGGACTGAACCGAATTGCCGAACGAGAGGCTCATCTGTTGACGGTGGCCACCAAGCGAATGAGCATCATCGACGGGGTTCGCCTGATCGGGACGGCAAAGGACAAGGCCTCGGTGCTCTCCTTTGATATTGAAGGGATTCATCCTCACGATATCGGAACCATTCTGGACAATGAGGGCGTGGCCATTCGAGCCGGTCATCACTGCGCACAGCCGGTGATGAAGCGCCTCGGAATTCCGGCCACGGCGAGGGCTTCGTTTGCTTTTTATAATGACCAGTCCGATATCGACGCGCTGGTCGCGGGCATTCACTCCGTAAAGGAGATCTTCGGCCTATGACCAATATGCGAGCGCTCTACCAAGAAGTGATCCTCGATCACAATCGAAAACCCCGAAACTTTGGCGTTCTGGAAGGAGCCAACCGCCTTGCTGTGGGTGATAACCCGCTGTGCGGCGACAACTACACGATCTACGCCAACCTCAACGATGATGGCATAATCGAAGAGGTCAGCTTTCACGGAACGGGGTGCGCCATCTCCAAGGCCGCGGCTTCTATGATGACCGTTCGGATCAAGGGTAAGACCCTGGAGGACGCCCAGGAGTTGATCGAGGAGTTTCGCATGATGCTCACCGGAAAGCTCGACCCGAAAGGGGAGCATAGTCTCGGGCATCTGACCGTGTTTCATGGGGTCAGCCAGTTGCCTCAACGAATCAAGTGCGCCGTGCTTCCCTGGCACGCGCTGCAGGCCGCCATCGAAGGCGAGGAAATTGCCTCGACGGAAGGGGAACACGAAGTCTGGACGGAGGACAACCCATGAAAATTGCCGAGATCGAACCCACACCGAATCCCAACGCGATGAAGTTTGTCCTCAACGAGTCGATCACCATGGGGTTTATGACGCACTCTTTTGAGGACGAGGAGTCCGCCTCGGAGGTGCCGTTGGCAAAAGAGATCTTTGCTATCGATCACGTGATCTCGGTCTATTTTGCGGACCGTTGGATCACGGTGACCCAGGATGGTGAAGCGGACTGGTCGCATCTATTGCGCGAGATCGCAGCGCCCATCCGGGCGGCCACCGTCACCGATGCGCGGCCGGCCACGGGGTTTACCAACGATGACGGAGAAACCGAGGAACTCCCCGGCTTAGATGATCCGCGGATCCCGCTGATCGAAGAGGTGCTGGAGCTTCATATCCTGCCGTTTCTGCAGGGCGATGGCGGCGGATTAAGGCTTGTGGGACTGGTCGATAATGAGCTTATGATTCGCTACGAGGGCGCCTGTGGGACCTGCCCGGCGTCGATATCGGGGACCCTGATGGCGATTGAAAACCTGCTGCAGGTCGAGGTCGATCCGGAATTGTTGGTCAGTAGCATCTGAGAGGCCTGTATTCAGCGTTTTTTTGCTGGAGACACGCTTCTCTTTGAAGACTACTATTCGGCGACCTTCCGTGGCGCTCTTATAGATGTCGGGCCATGGCGGTCGAACTGAAACCCCCCGGGCGTAATCGCCCGGGGGTTTTGTTTTCAGCAATCTATTCTGAACCAGCTATCAGGGAGTAAAACTGAACAGAACTTCTGCCAGACCGGTGACCAGCGGTTCGCCCTCATTGGTGCGAACGGTAAAAAGCACCGCGCTGACGTCCTCCATGGTGTCGAAATTATACTCCTGTGCGGTGAACGTATTTCCCTGGGCCGTTAACTCGGTCAATTCGGCGATCGAGTTGTCTTCGGCGTCGAAGAACTCCAGATCAAAGAGGGACACGGCGTAGTCCGCACTGTAGGCTGTAGGGGAGTTGGAGAGGTGATTCCACATCCAGAAGGTATCGATGGTGACGGGGTCGTCGAACTCAAAGCGAGCCCAGGCCCCCTCAACGTCGCCGTCGGCGGTGGTCCAATGATTATTTTGTGAATAATCGGCGTGTACGTCATCGGGACCAAAATCGTCGGGTAGACCGGACCCATCGATCGCATATTCAACCAGATAGGCCGAAGACCATTCGCTGCTGGCAGTGGCGGAGTCGGCGCTAAAAAAGGTGGGTTCTGACTCTCCGTTATTCTGGTTGTCGGTTTGATTGTTGTCTTCCGCGGGGCCGCAGCCGAAGAGAAGAACGATGGAGACAATAAAGAAATATCGCATGAAAAACTCCTAAATAACGTAGAGAAATTAGCCGGATCTGGTGCCGGGTGACATCATCGAATACGGTAAAAAATATGAATAACTCAGCCGATCGATGAAATCAATAGAGCCCTCGGAGCGCGGATGAGGAGCCGGGTAAACAGTGCCGACCTCGCTGCTTCGGGAGCCTATCTGGAATAGTGCAGGGACATCGGGCGATTTAACCAGAGCATAGATCACAACTTCGAAGAATTGGGATGCAAAGTTCACCATGAAACTACAGAAGACATTCGTTATTTTTGGTATATTGGCCGGCACCATCGGCTGCGATCAGGCCACCAAAGTCGCTGCCCGTCAACATCTGGAGGGACAGGGCACGTTCTCCTATCTGGGAGATACGTTCCGATTGACCTATTCTGAGAATTACGGGGCTTTTTTGGGGCTAGGTTCGTCTCTGCCAGAGGGGGTGCGGACGCTGATTTTCGTCGGCATCGTGGCCATCGGGCTGATCGCCTTTTTGATCTGGCTACTTCGTACCTCGCCGCTTTCCAAACAATTTGTCGTGGCCTCGGCTCTGATTATCGGAGGAGGCATTGGAAATCTTATCGACCGGGTCATCTTTGAGGGGGGCGTGACCGACTTTTTGAATATGGGAGTGGGGTCGATTCGAACGGGCATCTTTAACATCGCCGATGTCTGGATTGTGGCCGGGGTCTTGTTATTGGCCCTATCCCCGGAGTTTCGCGAGGGCTTGAGCCAACCAGAAGATGATGTGGAAACTGAGAATCAGATCCCTCAGGGAACGGGTCGTCCGGAGTCATAGCTCGTCTTGTCTGCCTGGTCTTCAAAAGAGTATTTATTCAGAATTTGTTTGGCTCGTCCGGCGAGTTCGTCGCCGCTTCGAACCAGTACCAGGTGGGAGCCTTCCTGGAGTTCGTTGATGCATATCTCGGCGTATTCCGGGGAGAGTTCCATCTCCTGAAGGGCGCGAGAAGCCTCCCCGGTGGAGAGAGTCACTTCTTCGGGGCCATTGCCGGGACGGCGAAGGATATAGCGAGGCTGGCGGGGATGTTCTTCGAGGGCCTCGACCTGAGTGGTGTCAAATCCAGCCTCGCGAAGCTCTTCGATCACTGTCATTGCGGTTCGGTGATCTTCGTAAAGCGTAATGATGATCTGTGTCATGGCTATCCTCAATGCAAAATAAGCCTGATGAAGCAGCTACATTGAAAAGATAGAGACGAGGGGAGGACTACCAACCCGCCGGCTGATGATTTTATAACGATTGTAGTGGGTTATGGGGTTCGTTCGGGGGCGGTGTAGGGGCGCTGCGGCCAGGGGAGTGGTTCTAATCTGTCTGATCGGGCACAAAAATGATGTGGTGAGAGCCTTTGCGCGCCATCGTGCGCGACACGCCGCCGAGCATCAGGTCTTCCAGCCATCCAAGACCTCGGCTTCCCATGATAAAGAGTGCTTCCGGATACCGATCAGCGGCCTCGGCGACCACTTTTCGGGGGCGTCCGCCGCTGACTTCTATGGTTATCTCTTTGATTCCCACCGTGGTGAGGACGTCGCGGCGCTCCACTAATTTCTGTCGGGCTTCTTCGACCGATATCTTTGAGCCTTCTTGTCGAGCGTGGACAAGGATAACCCGCGGCTGGTGTTGCGAGAAAAAGTTGGGGATCATGGAGAGCGCTTGATCTGCAGCCTTCGAGAAGTCGGTCGGGTGAACCAGGGTCTCGCCGAGGATATCTCCGGCGACCAGACTGGAGAAGAGAAAGACCGGCGCCG
>SKNI01000195.1 GCA_007120615.1 Myxococcales bacterium
GATCCGCTCCACCGGATTGTCGGCGCTGACCGAGATCTCCCGGTTTCGGTCCTCGTCGAGGAGGGCTCCTAAGAAGTCGAGGCGCTGGGCGATACGGTGGCGAATGATGGCGCTATTTTCACCGATGCCGGCGGTGAATACGATGGCGTCCACGCCACCCATGATGGCGGTATAGGCCCCGATATATTTGCGAATTCGATGGGAGAAGACCTGAATCGCCAGGCGACACCGATCGTCGCCTTCGGCAGCCCGGTTTTGAATGTCGCGCATATCGTTGCCCAGCCCCGAGAGGCCGGCCAGCCCACTCTTTCGGTTGATCAGATCATCTAGGGAGTCGACATCATAGCCGTGATTTCGCATCAGGTGGATTAGGATTCCGGCGTCCACATCTCCGCTCCGGGTGCCCATCACCAGCCCTTCCACCGGGGTCATCCCCATGCTCGTTTCAATGGAGCGACCAAATTCCACGGCGCAGATGCTGGCGCCGTTTCCAAGATGGCAGGTGATGAGGCGCAGGTCTCGCACATCGGAGTCGAGGTATTCGGCTGCTTTCTGAGCTACGTATTGATGGCTGATTCCGTGAAATCCGTAGCGTCGAAGACCGGCTTCTTCGGCCAACTCCGCGGGCAGGGCGTAGGAGCGGGCTCGTTTTGGGAGGGTGGAATGAAACGCGGTGTCAAAGGCGGCAACGTGGGCAATGTCGGGCAGGATCGCCCGGGCGGCTCGGATTCCGGCGACGTTGATCGGATTGTGCAGAGGAGCCAGATCCGTGAGGTCATCGAGGGCATCCTCCACTTCATCGGTGATAC
Organism: Myxococcales bacterium; assembly: GCA_007120615.1. Classification (GTDB taxonomy): domain Bacteria; phylum Myxococcota_A; class Bradymonadia; order Bradymonadales; family Bradymonadaceae; genus SKNI01. The sequence continues at coordinate 810 of SKNI01000195.1, forward strand.
GCACGGGGTGGAGAAATTTCTCTCCTCCATGGACCACCCGGTGACCGACGCCGCGAATCTCAATCCCCTCGGGAAGGCGGTCCAATAACAGGGGTAAAGAAAACTCCAGAGCCTCCTTATGATCGCCGCCCTTCGCTTCGATGGGATCGCTGCCGTCATCAAATGCTACGGTAGGGCTGTCCTGACCGATTCGCTCTACCGACATCCGGGCGATATAGTCTCCCGAAAAATGATCCCGAATATCGGCTCGAATGGAAGAACTCCCGCAATTGATAACAAGAATATGCATGATTCTCTTCTCCAGGTAGTGGCGATCGGTTTTTATTTCTATCCAGGGCCGACAGGTTTCCACAGCCGGGACCTGCAAGCAAGCCCAACCGTGGAGAATTGACAGCGAGATAGCCTCGCAGCTACTCTCCTGTGGCGAAGTGACAACCGTATCGGACGACCCGGGAGGGGTCGGATGATCTAAATCAGGTCAAAGCGGGGATTTTTTCCCGACCAAAATCTTACGAAGAGGTGGATTATGGCAGTTCTCATTGTTGGTGGAATTATCTTTATGGTGGTGCTGGGAGGACTGGTTCTGTTCGGAATCGGAGTCTACAACCGCCTGGTGACCATGCGAAACCGGTTCAAGAATGCCTACGCTCAGATCGATGTGCAGTTGAAGCGACGCTACGATCTGATTCCCAATCTGGTGGAGACGGCCAAGAGCTTTATGTCTCACGAGCGGGAGACGTTGGAGGCCGTAATCCAGGCTCGAAATACCGCCCAGCAGGCCAATCAAAAAGCGGCTCAGAATCCGGGCGATGCCAATGCGGTCAAGAATCTTATGGGCGCGGAAGCGGCGTTGACCGGATCGATGGGCAAATTTTTCGCCCTCTCCGAGTCCTATCCGGAGCTCAAATCCGACAAGACCATGACCAACCTGATGGAGGAGTTGACCTCCACGGAAAACCGCATCGCCTTTGCTCGCCAGGCCTTCAATGACGCGGTGACCAAATATAATACGGGTCGTGAGCAATTCCCGGCGGTGGTCTTCGCGGGAGCCATGGGCTTTCAACCGGCGATGCTCTTCGAAGTGGAGAATCCTCAGGAGCGGGAAGCGGTTAAGGTTTCCTTCGCCTGATTTTCCATTATTTCCTAATGATCATTCGAAGACGTGAGGCCCGGTGGTGAGTATTCAGTCGACCGATTTTTTCCAACGCCAGGATGACGCCCGCCGCAACACCACGCGGTTGATCGTGTTATTTGGTCTGGCCATCATGGGGTTGTCGGCCGGCACCTATATCGCCCTGGCCATGATTTTTGGCTACAGCGGTGCCAACGTCAAACTCGTCGATCCTTTCCTGGCGGTGGTGTCGTTGGTGGGTACGGCGGCGTTTATCTTATTGGGAAGCGCCTATAAGACCTCGGCCTTGAGCAAGGGCGGCAGCGCAGTAGCCGAGTCCCTCGGGGCAGTGGAGGTCGACGCTTCGTCCCCGGACCCACTTCGGAGGCGGCTGGTCAACGTGGTCGAGGAGATGTCACTGGCCTCGGGGGTTCCCGTGCCCCGGATCTATGTCCTGGAGAACGAGCCGGGGATCAACGCCTTTGCCGCCGGCTATACGATTAACGATGCCGCCGTGGCCGTCACCCAGGGATGTCTGCAACAACTTACTCGAGACGAGCTTCAGGGCGTTATCGCCCATGAGTTTAGCCACGTTCTCAACGGTGATATGCGCCTCAATATTCGTCTGATCGGTGTAATTCACGGTATTTTATTGATGTTTTTCACGGGTCGAATCCTGGTCCGAACGCTCGGGATGGGACGCGGTCGAAGCTCCTCCAGTCGCGGTGGTGGCGGAGTTGCCGCCCTGGCGATCGGAGGGCTGGTCTTGATGATCTTTGGCTACGCCGGGGTGCTCTGCGGACGACTTATCAAGAGCGCCGTCTCTCGCCAGCGCGAATACCTGGCCGACGCCGCAGCGGTGCAATTTACCCGAAACCCGGCCGGCCTTGCCGGAGCTCTCAAGAAAATCGGTGGATATACCCATGGCTCAAAGATCACGGCCGCCAACGCCGAAGAGATCAGCCATATGTGTTTTGGAAACGTCAAAGACGGTGGGTTCAGCAGCCTCTCCAGCAAGATGATGGCCACCCACCCCAAATTGGAAGAGCGAATCCGCCGAATCGATCCCTCCTTTGATGGCAATTACGTCAAACTGGAGGCCGGAAGCAACGCTGCTGTTGCGGGCAATATCGCCGGAGTGTCGGCGATGGCAGCCGGAGGAGGAGGGGGCGCTCAGCCTGCTTCGTCCGGCGGTGGTGGCGCGATGTCTCAGGGAACAGCGGTGGCGATGGCTTCGGCGGCGACGACTCGCGGTGGAAACGACTGGTCTACCGACGATCGAACTCTGGAATATACGGTGAACGCAGACGATGTACTTCAATCGGTGGGAGAGGCTTCCCCGGAGCGGTTGGTCTACTGCGCCACTCTCCTCGATGAGATTCCCCGACCCCTGATGGAGGCCCGGAGCAATATCCTCGGCGCCATCGCCAGCGTCTATACCCTGTTGCTCGACGAAGACCTCGAAGAGCGTCGAAAGCAGGGGCAGTTATTGCACAAATATTGCGACCCCGGTGTGGTCGATGAGTCCAGAAAATTGTGGCCCGCTGTCGCCACCCTGGAGCAGGAGTTCCGCCTTCCCTTAATGGACCTTCTCTATCCGACCCTTCGGCGAATGACCGACGATCAATTCCACAATTTCTCGTCCATGGTCGATCGCCTCATCATGGCCGACGGCAAGGTGGTGCTCAAGGAATTTATCATCCAGAAAGTCTTGATGCACCGCCTGGAACTGTCGCTCTCGGAGCCGAAGCGAAAAGTGGTTCAATTCAGCGCCTACGCCGCAGTGGTGGGGGATATGCAGTTTTTGCTCTCCTGTCTGGCCGACGTGGGCCACGACGATATTAATGATGCGGCGGCCTCCTTTGATGCGGGGCGCGACAGGATTCCCGCAAAATATGGACAGCAGATCCGGTTTTTGCCCACCGATGAGTGGACCTTCTCACAGGTGGGAGTTGCCCTGGATCGGTTGGCCACGGCCTCACCAACCATCAAAAAGACGGTGGTCGACGCCTGCGCTTATTGCGTGATGGGAGACGGCGTGGTGACCGTAGAAGAGATCGAATTGCTGCGCGCGATCTGCGAGTCCGTCGATATTCCGCTGCCTCCATTTATCCCGGAAGCCACCCGGCGAAAGGCGGCCTGAGCCAGAACCTGACCTCTCGGGGGGTTGATTCCGGGGGGCTGCTGCTTACTTTGCTCACGACAACTGAGCTGTAGACTAAGGAGTTAGACCATGAGTGAGACCATCGACAAAGCGACATTATTGGAAGGCCTCAATCAAGACCTGGCGTACGAATACCAGGCGATCATCATGTATAATACCTATGCCGCCGCCGTAACCGGGGTGCACCGAAATGAATTGAGCAAATTCTTTCATGCCGAGGTGGTCGACGAGCTGCAACACGCAAAGTTTTTGGCCGATAAGATCACCGCCCTCGGGGGACGACCGACCACGAGAGCGGCGGAGGTGGAGTATTTTGAAAACCCCCGTCAGATGGTGGAGGCCGTAGCGAAAGCGGAAGCAGAGACCATCGAACGCTACGTCACCCGCATGAAGCAGGCCGAGGCTTTTGGCGATTATGGATTGGCCAACGAACTCCACGATATGATCGCCGATGAGACCGGACATAAAGAAGAGGCCGAAAAACTTCTTCGAGGTGGAAGCTGGGACCATTGAGCTCTGGCGGGTGAGCGGGGTGTGATCGGATCCAGATCGGTATCATTGAAATTTCTCAGGCCTTCAGGGAGCGCGGACGTCCCCGTCCGCATCAAGGGAAAAGCGCTTTTTCTTCCATGCGGACGGGGAC
>SKNI01000387.1 GCA_007120615.1 Myxococcales bacterium
CATCTGAAAGGCGGTTTTAAACTTTCCGCCTTGCCCGGCGGCGATGATCAGCCCCTCTCCTGCGGCCATGGCCCGCAGGCCGGTGATGGTGATCTCTCGGGCCACGATGATGATCACGATCCAGGCGGGCAGTCTTCCCAGGGGGATGAGCATCACCAGGGCGGTCATGACCAATAATTTGTCGGCCAGAGGATCGAGAAACTTTCCGGTCATGCTGACCAGGTTTTGCTTGCGGGCGATATAGCCGTCGAGCCAATCGGTCACCGAGGCGATGGTGAAAAGGCCCACCGCGATGATGCAACTGAGGGGATCACCATAGAAGATAAAGATCGCGACCACGGGAATCAGAGCGATTCGAAAGAGGGTCAGGATATTTGGAATATTGACGATATCCTGACGGATGGTCGCTGAACTCACTGCGATTCCTGCTCGGCGGAATAGGCTTGATACCAGTAATAGACGGACGCTACGTATTGTCTGGTCTGGGCGTAGGGAATACCATCGTGACGTCGCACCGCAACGTCGCCCGCATTGTACGCCGCCAGTATCAGGTTAATATCGCCATCGTAGCGGTCGATCAAGATGCGAAGGAATTTTGATCCCCCAAAAATATTCTGACGGGAGTCAAAAGCGTCGGTTACGTTGAGGGATGCAGCGGTTCGGGGCATCAATTGCATCAGGCCCATGGCCCCGGCGTGGCTGACGGCGTCGGTTTGAAAAGCACTCTCCACACGAATGACGGCTTTGATAAAACCAAAGGGGACGTCATAGGCTTCGGCGGCCTCTTCGATGATATCGTCATACATCCTCTCCCGTTCCGAGAAGGAGCGGGTCGACGATCCCATTGTGGCCTCGATCTCGGAGCCCGATGAAGAACTGCTCGAGGATGAAGAAGACGACGAAGATGAAGAGGAGCGATTGGAATCACCTGTGATCGTCTCCAAAAGACGGTACTCTGGATGCTTCTCAGTCGTGATCAGCACCTCACCATCAGGGGTCTCATAGGTATAGAGCTGTGCCGCAGCGCTCGCTGGGAAGAATCCCACCAGTGCGACAAGAGAGGCGAGCGCTAAATTGTGAAAGGAACCATTCATATTTTTCCAGAAGCTGATGTGCAATGGGAGCGTTCAATTCACCACCAGTCACTATACTGAGAATATAGTAGACAGGGAAATTTGTTCCATCGCAAGAAAAGTGGTGGGTAATGATGTGAATCAGGGCCACCGATCTGGCGTAAGGCTGGGTTTTTGGCACCACGACCTCGACCAACGAGAACCCACCACGCCACGACCTCGATCAACGAGAACCCACCACGTCACGACTCCGACCAACGAGAACCCACCACGCCACGACCTCGAACCAGGTGGATCCCACCCACCGTGATCACCGCGATTGACACGGGCGTCGGCGATTTCTTAGACTCGCCGGGCTTTATCGCCACCGATTGACGAAGACTTCAAGTGGCGCTTTCGCTTTTGCAGGGCATCTATGGGCGAGCAATCACCGCAACAAGACAAGGTCACCTCCACGCCGATCCGAGAGTGGTGGTCGGGATTATCCTGGTTTGAGCCCCACGCGGCGATAAACTGGCGAGACCATTGGTGGATTTTTGCGGCAGCCTGCCTGCTCTTTTTGCCCCTGCTGGGGGCCTTCGGGCTGTGGGATCCCTGGGAGACCCATTACGGAGAAGTGGGGCGCCAGATCACCGAGCGCCAGGACTGGATAAGTCTGTGGTGGGGAAGTCATTGGGAAGGAGATAATGGTCGCCACGAGGGGTCCTATTTCTTCTCAAAACCGATCTTATTGATGTGGATGATCGCTCTCGGGATCGAGATATTCGGGGTCAACGAGTGGGCGGTACGAATCGGCGTTGCCCTGACGGCAATCGTCGGTGTGGTGGTGGTCTTCGCATTTGGGTGCAGCGTCTTTCGGCGACGCACCGGGTTGATCATGGCCGGAGTGCTGGCGACGTCGCCGTTCTGGGCGATGCTGGGAAGACAGGCCCAGACCGATATGCCCTTTGTTGGGACCATGACGGTGGGGCTGTGCTTTTTCATGATGGCGGTCTTTGGTCGAGATCGGGAGGCGAAAGCCGGAAGACTGTCTCAATTGCTGTGTCTGTCGTGGATCAGTGTGCTCGCGGTGCCTCAATTCTCCTTGATCTTGATGGGGTTGTCCCGCTGGCGAGGTCCGGATATCGAATGGATGGCCCAACTCAGCGCTTCGCCGATGGCGGTGGTCGGGGTCTGGGGCGGCCTGATGGCGGTTTCGGCGTTGATGGCCGCCGTCGCACTCTTCTGGCGACATCGACTGCGAAGTCGCCTGGCCCTGGCGGCGATCGCGCTGTTATGGCTTCCGTTGTTGGTCCTGCTGGTGGTTCTTCTGGTCACCGGGGGAGACCTGCCGTCGGTTCTGATGGGGTGGTTTGTGTGGGGCCCGGTTCAGGTCTCGATCTACGGTAGTTGTCTGGGAATCGCGCTCTATCTGATCTTTGACCGACCCCAGATGACCCGGCGTCGTCTCTATATGCTGACCTTTTATGCGTTCATCGCGTTGGCCACACTGGCCAAAGGTCTGCTGGGATTTATGCTCCCCGGTGCAGTGCTCTTTTTGTATCTATTAATTACCCGTGAGTGGGCGCTCTTAAAGAAAGTCGAACTGCTGCGGGGTATCCTGATTTTTATCGCGATCGCCTTTCCCTGGTATGCGGCGATGTTGATTCGCCATAACCCGGGGTTCTGGAATCGGTTCTTCGTCCACGACCATTTTCGCCGCCTGACGTCGGGAGTTCACCAATTATCATCGGGCTCGTTTGAGCACTTTATCCGGTGGCTGGGATATGGTCTTTTCCCCTGGGCGGCTTTTATACCGGCAGCTCTTGCCCGGGTGTTTTCAGGTCCGGCAAAACCCTTTGAGGATGATCAGGGCAGGGCGACGTTGATGTTGGTGCTCTGGGCAGTGGTGGGCTTTACGCTCTTTTCGCTCTCCAGCACGACCTTTCACCACTATATTCTGCCCGTGGTTCCGGCTCTGGCGATGCTGGTGGGGTTGGCCCTCGACGATCTGCTCGATGATGAGCTGCGAATGGACCAGCCCTGGCCGCTCTATCTGGTGGGGGCGGGGCTGATCGCCGTGTTAGCCTGGGACATCATTGCCGATCCTCAGAACCTCAAGAATCTTTTTACCTATCGATACGACCGAAATTGGGATCATGAGGCATGGGACGGTGGATTTCAGCGTCTGTTGCTTCTTATCCTGGCGCCGCTGGTGGTGGGAGCGTTAGTGCTCGCGATCGGGCGTGCCAGGAGGGTGCGGATCTGGGCGCTGGGCATTCTTTTCGCGGGAGCGCTTGGCATGACCGTATTTTGCCTTACTGTCTATATGCCCGGAATCAGCTCAACGATGAGTCAGCAGTCGATCTGGGAGCGCTACGAGGAGCTCTGCGAAGAGGTCGAGGCGCCGCCGGGAGCCGACGAGCGCAAGCATTTCTGCCAGGAGCCGGCCATCGCCTACAAGCTCAACTGGCGAGGCGAGACCTATTATACGGCTAACGAAGTCATCCCGGTTCGAAGTGATGAAGATTGGGAAGCCTTCCTGGAAGAGGTTGGAGACAAAACATTTTTTGGAATCATGCAACACAATCGATACCGCGGTGAGTTCCGGCGAAACCTTCCGGAGCGATTTCGCGGTAAAGCCTGTCTGGTCCACGACAGCAATCTGAAGTTCGTTCTCGCGCGGGTTCCCTGCGAGGATGACTACGAGGGAAGAGTGGATCGAGAGGAGAGCGAAGAAGGCGAAGATGACGGGTCCTGAGTGCAGTTTAGGTCTGGAGCGTTGAGATCTTGGGAAGGCCGGATGGGGACTTCCCATTTTCGCTAATTCTTGTTACTCTCACGGCGCCTTGAAAAGTCATTTTTGGGACGCCTGACGCCCCAGAAAGTTCAATTTTGAATTCATTCGGTAATACGGTCAAAAACGGAGATGGTCGATGAGCAAAGCGAAGTTGGTATTGGATGGCAACGACTATGAATTTCCCGTAATAACGGGAAGTGAAGAAGAAGTCGGGATTGACATCGGGAAACTCCGTGGAGCCACGGGCGCAGTGATGCTGGACCCGGGATATGGAAATACAGGCTCGTGTCAGAGCTCCATTACCTATATCGACGGCGAACAAGGGGTGCTTCGTTATCGAGGCTATGCCATTGAAGAGTTGGCCGAGAAGGTCTCCTTTGAAGAGGTGATTCACCTTCTGTTGTGGGACGAACTCCCCAATCAAGATCAATTGAGCGAGCTGCGATCGAAGCTGGCCGATTATGCCGTTCTCGACGAAGGCATCAAGACGCTGTTGAGCGGATTTCCCCGCACGGCTCATCCGATGGCGATCCTGTCGTCGTCGATGTCGGCGCTGGATACCTACTATGAGGGCGCAGGCGACAGCGATGAGGACATGCTGCGGGTTATCGCGGCAACCAGCACCCTGGCAGCCTATATTTATCGCTACACCAACGAGCTGCCCTATGTAGCTCCGGTTCGGGAGCTCGACTTTGCCAGTAATTTCCTCCACATGATGTACGGGGAACCCGGCGAAGAGCCCAATGTAAACAAAGTGGTCGCCCAGGCGATCGACAAATTGTTGATCCTTCACGCCGACCACGAGCAGAACTGCAGCACCTCTACGGTTCGAATGGTGGGAAGCGCCCATGCATCGCTCTATGCATCTATCG
>SKNI01000106.1 GCA_007120615.1 Myxococcales bacterium
ATCCTGCGAGTCCCGTTGATCGATATTGAGGGGGTGGTGGGCGCGGACTTCGGAGGCGCCGGCAACGACGTCCTCGATGTCTGGCGGTGGCGTGCTTTCTCGCCGGTGGCCGGTCTCAACTTCGGATTGGGACCCCTTGTCTTTCGCTTGCACTTTGCCAGACCCATCGATATCGGAGCCCCCCGCCTTCCCAATGACGGTGATTGGATCACAAACTTCTCTCTGGGATGGCGCTACTGGTAAGGCTCTACTGCTCCCGATCACACCCCAAAATCCATTTGTCTGATCCAAGGTAGCCTTGACGGTAAAAGAGACTTACTATTACAACTTGACGCACTTACCTGATCCCCCCCCGGTCGGAGGTTGTTTTCGTGTCAGACCCAATTGAAATTTTGGAGCGACGGCTTAAAGCGGTGCTCCGAGAGCAGTCCACAACCCGCGGTCTTCATTTCTTCTGCCAGCTCGGCGGATACGACGATGAACTGGGCATTGTAACGCTGCAGATATCGGGCTCCGGTCAGGTCTTATTAAGCTGGCGCCGAGGTCCCGACGACATCGACTTGTGGACCCAGCGCTTTTCCGATGAAGATTACCACCAATTCATCCGTTTATTCATGACCTACCCCTTCTGGACGGCCAACCCACCTCGAAGAGGCCGGGATGAAGATGAGACCAATATTCATATTCGAATCTCTGCACAGGATATCGGCACCTATCAGGGAGTCCAATTCTGGAGTGATGATATGGCGGAGTTTCCGGTCTTGCGAAAATTGTTGGTCCCTCTGATGAAGCTGGTCCAGAATATCAGTCGAGATACTCTCACTGAGGACGACCTGAACAAAATCTTCCCGTGAATCGACCCTTCCCGCTCCTGCTTTTCCTCTTCTTCGCCACACTTTTCGTTCTCCCCGCCTGTGACCGAAGAGATGCTCCTGAAATCGACGACGACCTGATTCGTTCACAGGTTCGAGATCGATTCGAGACGACTCAACAATCCAGCCAGGATCGTCAGGATGAGGTCGCTCAGAGTATCGATAAAGCCCGCATCCAGATCGACGGCGCCATCGAGCACGCCGACGATATTACGGACTCCGTCTTCAATCTCGAGTCAAGATAGCCACTGTTTCCAGGTGAGCGGTGCGGGGAAACATATCGAAGAATGACAGCTCTTCGAGCTTCCAACCTCCCAGACAAAGAGTTTTTAGATCGCGAGCCAGACAGGCTGCATCACAGGAGACATAAATGATCTGGCGCGCCGAGTGGTCACCAATCATCTCCTCGGCGACCTCGGGAGCTCCGTCCCTTGGAGGATCAAGCACCAGAATATCGAAGGGCTCTGACAGGACCTGACTCACCACCTCGATCTCACTTAGATCGGCGACCTCAAAATGGACGTGAGTCATCTCATCGTCCATCTCAACCATTTGACTCGCCGCTTCCACAGCGGCGGAGCTGCCTTCATAGCCCACCAACTCCCCTGCCAACTCAGCCAGCGGGAACGAGAAGTTTCCGGACCCGCAATAGAGTTCTACAATCCGTGGAGCCGGGCCGGCATCATCGCCACCGAATTTCTCCTCGACTGCGTCTCGAACGTAGTCCACGAGTTTTCGATTCACCTCGCTGTTGGCCTGACGAAAACGGCCTGCCTTCATCTGCATCGACTCCAGCGGCGGGCGCGCGAGGAGCTCCGACGCCGCCACCGTTGTATCGCCCAGAATGAAATATTTTCCACGGTCGTCGAGGATCTCGATTCCGCGGACCACCACACCTTGCTCAAGGCGCCGACTCAACTCATTGAGAGCATCGTGGCTGATTCGCTCCCCTGGCAATAACTCTACCAATACGACCACACCACCATCGCCGGCAGTTTCCATCATGATATCGGCTTTTCCGACCATCGACAGCGGGCCTCCGAACTCTTCGATGGCCTCATTGATCGCCTTATCGGCGACCGGACATCTTTGAACATCGATGATCTTTCGGCTTCGAGCAGCGAAGAATCCCCGCCGCAAATCATCGCCTTCACGTCGCTGATGAAAGATGACCCGATTTCGATAATGAAATATCGTCGGGGCCTTCTCCACCCGTGGCTCGGGCAGATCTAATTTGCTGATCCGCTTCATCGCCTCCCAGGCGGCCTGAACTTTCCATTCCATTTCCTGATCGTATCCGACGCCCCAGAATTGACAGCCTCCGCACCCATTTTCGAATGCCTCACATTGCACCGCCACTCGGTGCTTGGAGGGGGTTGTTACTTCCTTGACGCGACCACGGGCGAAGCTCTTCTTTTCCTTGACGACCTCCACGTCGACGATGTCTCCAGGAAGTCCGTCTTTGACGAAAAGGACTCGACCATCGGGCAGATAGCCCAGTCCGTCCCCGCCATGGGCCAATTTTTCGATCTCGATTCCGCGTACCGTTCGTCGTGCCATCTGAACTCCTGCCGGTTGCCCCAAGATTGGGTCAAAAAGTTTCTTCTAATGCTTTGCGCAACCGGGCATCATCGTCGGCGCTGACGGAATCGCTGCGGCCGTCATCCTCTGAGCCAATCGGCCCATCGATAAAGTTGAAGTCATCGTCGAGCACTTGACCGTCTATCTCGCCGATCTCTTGCACCAGTCCGCGTGCTTCGATCACCACGAAGGCTGCTCTCATCGTGGCCACTCCCACTACGTTTTCTCGATCCAGCGGTTCCGAGGGAAGATTATCAGTGATGCCAACACTGCTGGCTGCCAGATTGTTTCCTTCCGCCGCACCGTTATCACTTATCACCCAGATGGTCACCATCACAGCAATGATCGAAATCACTCCGGCAGCGACGACATAGGGCAGCGCTCGTTGAAGGGACCACTTTTCATCACGTTCCGGGAGCGCATCAAGCTGATCTTCTATCGGCCCGGGGCTACGGGTAGTCTCCTGAAGTTGACGTTTTTCTTCGTCGTCCAACTCCGCTTCCGCTCTGGCCGTCGATCCGAACTCATCGACTTCCCGATGTACCTTCTCGCCGGGAAGATTCTGGGAGATATCGGGAGCTTCTTTCATCCACTTTTGCAGCGCGATGGGATCGACTTCTTCAGCGGGAATTGAATCCAGCAACTCGTCGTCGAAATATTCGTCGCGAATACGATTCAAGGTATCCGCCACCACTTCCATCGACTCCGGGCGATCTTCGGGGCGCTTCGCCAGCATCGACAGCAAGAAGTCATCCAACTCATCGGGAACGCTGTGGAGCCCGGGAATCGAGGAAAGCGGCCGCGCCTCCTCGTTGATATGCTTGACTGCGAATCCCATCTGGGTGGAGGCATGAAATGGAAGGTTGCCGCTGATCAATTCATAGATCATGACTCCGATGCCATAGATATCGGCCGGACCTCCCACTTCATCGCCTCGAGCCTGTTCGGGACTCATATACGCTGGAGTTCCCCACAGAGTACCTGATTGGGTCATCGTCTCTGCACGATTGTGTTTGGCGATTCCAAAATCGATGAGCTTGGGGAATTCCCGATTCCCGTCGACCTGAAGCAAGTAGATATTCTCTGGCTTTAGATCCCGGTGAATCACGTCACGCAGATGTGCCTCTCCGAGCACTCCACAGACCGGGGGGATAATATCGAATACCTCCCGATAACTGACAAAACGATAGGCCAATCGATCGGCCAAACTTTCCCCATCGAGCAACTCCATGACCATATAGACATGGCCCTCGGCGGTCTGGCCAAAGTCAAAGAGTCGCACCGAATGAGGGTGCTTTAGGTTGGAGATGACTCGCGCCTCGTACATAAAACGCTTTCGAATTCCCTCATCGCGGGCGAAGTCGGCTTTCAACAACTTCAACGCCACATCCGTCTCAAAGTCCAGACGCCTGGCGCTATATACCGACCCCATTCCCCCTTCGCCGAGCTTTCCATAAATCCGAAACCGACCGTCGAAGACCGTTCCCACCAGCGGATCTTCTCGATCCGCTACGGCCATCTCGATAAGGCGCGCACCGTCATCGGGGCAGACTTCCATGCCCGTGGTAAACGTGCGGCCACACTGCCAACAAATTTTCTCCCGCTCATCCCCGGCGGTAGACTTTGTTTCGAATTCGGACACACACGTCTCAATACTGAAGTTCGTTGTTCAAAAGACCCCGAGAATTGACTGCCATCATCAATTTTTCGAGGCCCCTGATTCGCTCAGATAATATAGGGGAACCAACGCCCGGGGGCAATCGGCGTAAAACCTAAAGATAGCTTACTTAACGGTCGATAATTCATCCCGAGATTTATACGGGGCCCGAAGTCTCCTTCTCGATGACTTGTTGCCCCGAACATGAGAGCGATGGGTTGTGATTTTTTGTACGCCTCTAGTTGTCCTTTTTTGTGCCCTCGACTAGATTGGCGATGCGAGCATCGTACCTCGGGTTATGAATTAACCAGGTTCCTGACCCAACCACGAATTCATTCGACATTCAACTCGCTCTGCGTTGCCTGGTACAACCCTCGACTCGTATGTGATGGCTATTCATTCCTATCTTCCACTCTCGTCCCGCCGCGACGCATTTGCGTTCAGCATGGCCCTACTCTGGTTTCTGCTGCTGCCGGGTACAGTATTCGCCGAAACGGACCTCGAAGCAAATCTCGAATCGGAGGCGGAAAACGGACAATCTCCGTCCGATCAGGATGACGATGAATTGGAGGTTGAACCGGAAGTGGATGAGGGGCAGAAGCCCCATTGCCCCA
>SKNI01000520.1 GCA_007120615.1 Myxococcales bacterium
AATAATGACAGCAGATGGTATTTATTGATGATGAGGGAGGCCAGCGTGGAACGTGATACGATTGTAGACCGATTGTTTGAGAAAGTGGAAACCAAGGGTGCGGAGCCTGCATTTTACTCCCAGAAGGGCGGTCAGTGGCGGTCGATGGACTGGGCGACGTACGGGGAGAAAGTGCGCCAGTTCGCCGGAGCGATGATCGATCTAGGATGTGAGCCTGGCGACGGGGTAAATATCTGTGGCTATAATTGTGCGGAGTGGGTGATCGCTGATGTGGGGGCGATGACTTGTGGGGCGGTACCGTCGGGGATTTATCACACCGATAGCCCGGACCAGATCTCCTATATCGTAAATCACAGTGAAGCGAAGATTCTAGTGTTAGAAAATAAGGAGCAATGGGAGAAAGTTGCCCAGATTCGTGACGAATTGGAAACGGTCAGCCAGGTCGTAATGATTCGAGATGCGGGCGAGATCGATGACGATCTGGTGGTGAGCTTCGATGAATTCTTAGCTCGAGGGGAGGCACATACCGAGCAGGTAGATGCGCGAATCCAGGATCTGGATCCGGAGAGTCTGGCTACGATGATCTATACCAGCGGCACAACGGGGCCGCCGAAGGGAGTGATGATCAGCCATAATAATTTGTCGGTGACGGCAAATATGGCTTTTGAGGTAATGGGCGAGGTATTTGTCGGCGATGATGACTGCGTGGTCTCTTACCTTCCACTGTCCCATATTGCAGAGCAGATGTTTACGATTCATCTGGCGATTACCCTGGGCTATCCGGTGTACTTTGCCCCGAGTATCGAGGAGCTCAAAGATACGTTGGTGGAGGCGCGGCCGACGCTCTTTTTTGCTGTTCCCCGAGTGTGGGAGAAATTCCATGCTGCACTGGAAGGCAAACTAAACGAGGCGACCGGACCGAAGTCCATGATCGTCAACTGGTCTCGGAAGGTGGGGGTGGAAGCGGGCTATGAGATCATTGAAAAAGGGGAACCCACGGGTTTAACGGCAATTAAATATAATCTGGCAAAATCACTCTTCTTTGACAAAGTAGCCGCCCAGGTGGGTTTGGATCGGGTCCGGATCGCGATCAGTGCAGCAGCACCAATCGGGCGCGATGTCCTGGAATTCTTCATGAGTTGTGGTGTCATCATCCGTGAGATCTACGGGCAGTCCGAGGACTGCGGTCCCACCACGTTCAATTATCCCGAAGCGGGACGTACGAAAATTGGCACGGTGGGATTACCGATGCCTCGAGTCGAGATTAAGATAGCGGATGACGGAGAGGTTCTGGTGAAGGGACCAAACGTCTTTATGGGATATTATAAGAATGAGGAGGCCACCAGCGAGACGCTCATCGACGGATGGCTCCACTCTGGAGATATCGGCGAATTTGATGAAGATGGGTTTTTGCGGATCACAGATCGCAAGAAAAATATCATTATCACCTCGGGGGGCAAGAACGTTGCACCCGCTCCGCTTGAGGGGAAGATCAGGGCCTTCGATGGGATAAGCCAATGCGTTGTGATTGGCGATAAGCGACGCTTTTTAAGTGCACTGGTCACCCTTGATCCGGAAAGTGCCCCGGCGATGGCAAAGAGAAAAGGCTGGCCTGCGGAGCTGGAGGAGCTGGCGCAGCATGAGCCGATGCTCTCGGAGTTGCAGAAGCATATCGACCAGGTAAATAAAGGCTTTGCACGCGTTGAGCAGATCAAGGAGTTTCGCCTCTTGCCTCATGAGTTCACCGAGGAAGCCGGTGAACTTACGCCCACAAAAAAGATCAAGCGTCGAATCGTCTGCGAGAAGTACGCCGACGTCATTGATGCGATCTACGACTAAATCGTCGGGCTATCCGGAGGAGGTGCTGGTGGGTGGGTCTACACCTGCGTCCTCTCTGGCGTAGCAGCGGTTCCAGCCCGGAGGGATGGTGCCTACAGGAAATTCGACTCCGCTCTGGCCATCGCGGAGTTTAGAGATCGATTTTCGGTATTGATCGGTAATCGCTTTGCGCCGGTCCAGATATTGGAGGCGGAGCTTCGAACAACTACAGTGGCAGGGAGGGCAGGAGGTGGGTTCCAGGGTTTTAGGAACGTAATTCCAGCTGCGGCGAAGGATTTTCCGTCGGCCGGTGACGGTCTTTGAGGAAGATGACTTGCGAAGCGAGCGTCGGTATTCTTCAACGAATTGAACCAGACTTTCACGGCGTTCTTCGCTGGTATCACCGGAAAAACAAGAGGGAACGTCAAAGGTGATTGGGTACGAATGTGTGGCTTTCTGTAGGGCTTTCTCATCAGAGATATCCGGATTCTGCCGTTTGATCTGGCGAAGTATGGATTTCTTGTAAAAATTACCCATCAGTGGCTTTTCTGAAGTGTGGTGGAGCCAGGAGTTGACACCTGGCCAATCCTCAATATGGGTTACGAGCCTGTCCTTGATTGGATTGGTGAGGGTATAGGCAATCTTTTCACGAAGAGCGGCTTCATCGAGAAGGGGCGACGCCCGAAAACGGGTAGAGAAGACCACTTCTGTGCACTGGCGAAGCTCTTTGACCCTTTGGGAAAGGGTTCGCTGAAAGTCCCGCATGAAGTTACTCATCTGGCACCGGGGATCCTGAAGGACCAGATGAAAATGGTTGCTCATGAAGACGAAACAGATAATCTTTATCCCGTATCGTTTGGCGTAATAAGCCAGGCATCCCAATGCAAGGCGGTTGAATTTGGTATCCGGGCGAAAGAGAAATCGGCCGTTATGTACGCGGTTGGTGACAAAATAGTAGTGATTCGAATCCCAATGTCTTGGTGCTCGTCCCATGGTTTTCATCCTCAGACAGGTTATGGTCAGACTTCCTGTCTCTGTTGTCGAAAACCGGGAGATATTTTTGCGTCAAAGGTGTAAGTTTTTGATAAAGGATTGAAAAAATATCATTTATGCGGGCCCTTAGGACGGTACCTGGCACCTGTTGCAGGGGGAAATGGAGAGGGGTTTTTGGCAAGTGGGGATCATGATTTCTGTGGCCGGTAACGATTTCTTCCACTGGCGATCTGGAGTGCGCGCATCAGGTCGGTTTTTGTGACAATACCAATGATTCGCTCATTATCCTGGACAAGAAGACGATGTTGATCATCGCGTATCATCTTATCAAAGAGCTCGTTGGCGCCAGAGTCAGCGGAGATCATCTCGGGAGGAGCCTGCATCACTTGGCCGATAGCTTGGCCCGGCAGAAACTCGCGAAGATTATCAATGGTGACCTGACCGACATATTCGCCGGTGGCGCTTCGAACCGGGTAGGCCAGCCGAGCTTCGGCAAACATCTTTGCAATGACTTCATCAACGGTCATCTCGGGATGAACGGAGGTGACTGGATGAGTCATCAGGTCACCCACTCGATACCGTGAGAGTGAATCGGTAAAGAGGGCATATTGTGCTTCCGCAGTGACCGCCATATAGATGAAAAAGGCGATCAAGATCAAAAAGATATTAAAGGCGAGTAGCCCAAAGAGTCCGAGTGCGACGGCCAGGATACGGCTGATACTCGCCGAAATTTGGGTCGCGCGCAGGCGGCTCATCCGCAAATGGAGTAAGGAACGTAAGACTCGGCCTCCATCAAGGGGAAGTGCGGGAATCATGTTGAAAATCGCCAGCAGGATATTCATATACATCGTGTAGATGACTACGAAATAGAGCCCGCCCAGTTCGGTGGGTACAAATTGAAGAATGAACCAGCATAGAAGTCCCAGGGCAAAGCTCGTGATCGGCCCGGCTATCGCAACTACTGCCTCCGCTCCCCGTTGTTTGGGCATCTCTCGGAATTGCGCCATACCTCCGAGAAGCCACAAGGTGATACGCTCGGTTTCCACGTCGTATCGTCGGGCGGTGATCGCGTGGCCTAGTTCATGAATGACCACACTGACAAAAAGTGCGAGGGCCGCCCAGAGTCCGAGGAGAAACGGAGTCGAGCCTTCGATGAGGGGTTCGACAGCGATCGGTAATTCAGTGAGTAGAATGAATTCCTCGAGTTGACTGCCGATCAACCAGGCGAGAAGCGGCAGGATGATTAAGAAGGTAATATCGAGATAAAGAGGGATTCCAAGAAGACGAAACGGCAGGCGGAACGCATTTTTGAACATGTCGACTGTCCTGTTCGCGAAGTGATGTGCTACGGAAACGTCCTTCGTCTCAGGTGCGATTGTGTGCACGATAGGGGAGTAAACAAGAGTAACCGGATGGTGAGATAGGTCCACGACTGCCAGAGAGGTGGTTGAGACGGCAGAAGTTTTGGGTTTTTAAGCAGTTAGAAGAGTGTCTGGCACCACGGTAGCTGGTCAAGATGGGGGGATAAATTCAATTGGAGTGTCACTTAGTTAGTCAGGAGGCAAAAACCTTTTGATGACGCCAGGTGGTGAGAAGGTTTTGGAAGTCCGGACATCGAATCGGGTTTTCGGTGGTATGGACGAGATGCCCGTGGTCTGGGCAATCAGTGGCTCCGAATCCAGGGGGATGACGGGAGCCCAGGTTGGCAACCTGATTGGCGAGGGCTGATTCGTCGCGGGCTCCGCGGATGGCGAAGGTAGATACAGAGGTGGCAACTTCGCGGAGGTAGTCGATGTGCCAGTGTTTTCGTTTTCGCCGGTTTTTGTGGCGACGCATTCGTTTGCTGAGATTTTGTTGAGCAGAGCCGGTGTAGATATAAAATCCCGGAGGAAAAAATGGTGATCGA
>SKNI01000718.1 GCA_007120615.1 Myxococcales bacterium
ATAACACCCTGGCGATGGCGTCCACATCACCAGCCAAAACGTTTAAGATAAGCGAGATCAGGTCGTCCTGCTGCGAGACCGACAGTCTTCCGATCAGACCGAAGTCGATAAAGACCAGCCCCCCGTCGTCTTTGACCAGGATATTGCCCGGATGAGGGTCTCCGTGAAAAAAACCGTCGTAGAGCACCATCTTGACCATGGCGTCCAACAGGTTTTTCAAGACCACCTCGGCGAGCTCGCTGTCGGCGTCGATGCTCGATAATTTCTTTCCCTTTACGAACTCCATGGTCAGAACTTCAGAGGTCGTATAGGCATCGAAGACCTCCGGGACGCTCACCGCTTCGACTTCCGCGAAATTAGACCCGAATTCTCGGATATTTCGGGCCTCCTTCATGAAGTCCAGCTCCGACAAGATCGCGTCTTCAAACTCGCTGACGATGGCCTTCGGGGAGTAGAGCTCCACCTCTTCGATGGTGGCCTCCAGGATCGCTGCCAGCGTCCGCAGGATATCCAGATCGGACTGAATCTGCTCTTTGATCCCCTCTCGCTGCACTTTTACGACGCATTCGGCGCCTTCCACGGTGCGGGCTTTATGAACCTGCCCGATACTGGCGGCCGCCAGGGGCTTTTCATCAAAAAACTCAAAGCACTCCTCCACAGGTTTGGCCAAGCTTCGCTCGACCTGCTCGTGGATCTTCTCCAGGGACATCGGCTGGACCTGATCCTGGAGTTTCTTGAGCTCCTCCATGAACTCCCGAGGCACCAGATCGGGGCGAGTCGATAGGATCTGGCCGAGTTTGACGAAGGTGGGGCCCAGATCTTCGAGCACGTTTCGAAAGCGCACCGCCGCTTCCGAACGATCCTCGCCGATGAGCTCTTCGGACTCCGAGAAGGATTCGTCGATATCAGGGGTATATTTAGCCAGTCCCGATCGAAAGGCCACCGCCGAGAACCCGTGACGGGTCAACACACTGGTGATCTTTCGCAGTCTACGAATATCCTGAATCGCTATTTTTACGGGCGACGCCATTTTATCTCTCTTCTAAAAAATCTACAGACCATTACCGCTGGGCCATTCTTTACCGGGATCAACCTAAGAGCAACTGACCGACCTCGGAAATTTCTCTCCTTCCTTATGACTTCTCTATCATTGATCGGCTCGTATCGAGAAGTATCGTCGAGGAATGTAGTCGTCTGTCGCAATCGTTAGGTGCAGTAGAGCAAGCGTGACAAGAGTTCTCACTGGTCAGGAAGGTTTATGTCTCAAAACAAGAAGCCCGGTCCTGACGACTTCAAGGCTCCCCCGGAAGGGGTGATCTCGTTGTGTGCTCACCGGCGACGCCACCAGATCGCCGTTCAAACATGCGAGCTCATCGATCATCTCACCAGAATTCACGATCACGCCATCTCGATTCACAACCAGATCATCGAGCGGGCTCGGCTGTCAGTGCTCACCGAATTCTGCCGGGCCGCAGGGCTGTGTTTTGATCTGGTAGCCCCCCAGTTGCGGGCGGCGGTGGTCACCCCGGCGGCCCTCTACGGCGACTCCGGCGGCGCTGTATTCGGCAAAAAGCCCCTGCAAGAGCGCATCATCCGTTCTCTGAGCGCCGAGTTCGAAGGGCCACAAGCTCGTGAGATTTTGACCGCTCTCAACGGGGCTCACCCCATTGTGTGGGATTACCGAGCCCGTCCGGACCTGGCCACCGATCTGGCCACGCCCCTGGCCGGTCCCACGGCTTCCACCTTCGAGGAGATGGCCGGGGTCATCGTTCGAAAGGGCACGCTGAGCCGGGAGTCCGGCGTCTACTCCGGGTGGAATCTGCACTACCGAGACATCCAGTGCATCATCTTTGGCTATCGACTCGATCGAAGCCGTGAGGTGGCGGTGCGAAACTTTCTGGCGTCCCGAGAAAACCAGAAGTCGCCGACGTTCTGGAGCTCCATCGAACTTCCCTTGCTTCGATCCATCGTGGACCCGGACAATCGCCATCAGCGCCCGGACCGTGGGCTCTTTACGAAATCACCGGTCTTCGGATTTCGTCAGGCCGCCACCCGGCGGGGACTCTTACTTGCGATTCGACGAACTCTGTGGCGTCACTTCGCCGAACCCTCCCACGGCCTGACCATTCACGCTCATATCGCAGCCCTCATCGACGATCCGGAGTCTCGACAGGCCTTTCTGGAGGAAGCCCGAGAGATCGCCGATACCGTAACGATCAAATCCGGGGGGCTTCGGGACAACGAAGAGCCTATAACCCTCGATGATGTCCTGGCCCCGTTCTTCCTCGACGGCCAGGGGCGACTGCTTCACCAGACCGATTTGACGGCGCTGCCCTGCGGACTGCTTTTACCCGAGCCCCAGATATTGGCCGCCGCCAACCTCACCGCCGAAGATCCCCTCTCGAAGGCCCTGGCCTGGGTCGAAGAAAATGCCCAGACTCCCGAGGCGGACTGGATCGAGTCGGCCTGGATGACCTTTCGCACCGAACAGAATCTGGCCGCCACCTACGGTCTGGCTCTTGGTCAGCGGCCCGAGGGCGACACCCCGGCGCTTCCCTTCGCCAGACAGAGCGCCGTCCTACCCAATATTCGAACCCTCTTCGACCCCCGTTTTATGAGTCACAGCCTGGCCGATCTCGATCTCCCCGACGAAGACCGCGCCAGACTGGACACCGGGCTCCACAAAATCGGCACCGACCTGCAGGGCTATACCCTGGACGACGTCAGCCAGGACGAGCGAAACCTCACCTACCTCCACGGGGTCAATCACGACACCTGTAACGCTCTTCGTCGAGGACTTCTGGAGTTGGCTGCCGACTGGCGATGGCGCACAAAGAACACAAAGAGCACAAACAGACATTGACCGATCCAATTTGGCCTTTCTCCATCGGGTGCGCTACAGTGTGGGCGGCAATTCCCTCTCCCACGTCGGCTCATTATGCATCTGATCGCCGCCATTTTGCTCACCCTGGCCCGCAGCGCCCTGATCATTTTGGGGCTGATGGCGCTTCTCTTTGGCGGCTACCTCCTCTTTGCCGAAGCCGGACCCACCGTACGAGAGATTTTAGACGCCCCCGATCGACTCGCCGAATTGGAAGTCGCAACCCTTGAAAACGTAGAAGCCATCGCCGAACGAAGGGGCGAAGCCGTCGCCCACATCGCTCGCCAGCAGGCCCTTCGAACCCGACTCCATGAGGAGCGATCGGCCTGGGAAGAACAGCTCGAAGGCGACCTCAACGCCATCGAGCAAGCCGCCGCCGAACAACGGGCCCGAGTGCGTCAGACCGTCCATGAAAACCGCCAGGCCGTCGGGGAGTCGATCCGGCGGGTGGAGTCTCAATATTGTGATAGCTGGAACCCCATCGACTGGTGGACCTGCCGGGCCGTTCGACAGCGCATCGAATCCTTTGAAGACGGCGCTGCACTGCAGCGAGAGATGGTCGAAGAGGCCGCAAAACGCCTGGAAGAACAGGCTCGCCAGGACATCGAAAACCACCGCGCTCAGGCCACCGAAGAGCTCGAAGAGAGAACCGCTCAACTCCAGGACCAACTGCAGGCCTCCCTGGACCGAATGGAGGATCTGGAGCGGGAGCGACAGGCCTTAGAAGAGCGAATCGCCGAGATCCAGGCCGAAGAGGCCCTTCTACGCGAGGCCAACTGGCTCTGGCTGGAATTCCAGAATCGCTGGCCACACCTTTTATTTGTGGCCCTCTTTATCTTCACCGCCCCCTTCCTTCGCCGAACGCTGTGGTATTTCGTGGGCATGCCCCTGGTCTCCAGAGCGAAGCCGATTCAGATCTCCGACGGCGAACCCACCGGAGAGATCACCTGCACAAAAGGAGAGCGCACCCTGGAGGTCGACGTCGCCGCTGGCCGCCGCCTCCTGGCACGCCCCGGCTACATCCAATCCGACCGCCAGGGCGCTCGTAGCGAGCTCTTCTTCGACCGAAAATCACCCAACTTAAGCTACCTCAGCGGCCTGGTTCTTCTGACCCGCCTCGAGGGCTGGGAAGCCGACCAAGAAGCCCGCCGGGTGATGCTGGGAACCCCCGACGACCCCGATGCCTACTTGATGCAGATCGACCTCAAAGACCACCCGGGCATTGTCCTTCGCGCAAGCCACGTGGTCGCTCTGGTCGGAGACATCCGGGTTCACACCACCTGGCGCCTCAACAATCTGCACGCCTGGGCCACAAGTCAGGTCCGCTTCATCATCTTCTCCGGCACGGGCACCCTGATTCTGGAGGGCTACGGCGACGTCCACGGCCGCCACGTCAAAGAGGGCCGAGAGGAAAAACGAATGCCCCTGGTCCTGGGCTTTGATACGCAGTTGACCTACCAGACCCGCCGCTCGGCCACCTTTCTTCCCTACCTGGTCGACCCCGGCCGAGAGCCGCTAGTGGTCGATATCTTCGAGGGAACGGGCACCGTTTTCTTCGAGAAAAACCCCTCCGTCAAAACTCGCCATCGCACCGCCGGCGAAGCAATCGCTGGCTTCTTCCTCGACGCCATCCGCCGACTGCTAGGCCTCTAAGAGCCTCTAACTCCACTTCTTTCGCGAGCCCCACCGTGTCCAAAACCGCCCGCTGGACCCTCTACAGCATCATCATCGTAGCTGCCATGAGCTTCGGCTATTTCGTCACCTTCCAACAAGATCCCTCCACCTACACTCCCGCAGACAGCTGGGGAACCCCTCTAGAAGAGACTGA
>SKNI01000309.1 GCA_007120615.1 Myxococcales bacterium
GACGGTAAAGGTAATGCGGATGTCTCGAGCCTCCCCCAGCGCTTCGTTGAGCTCCACCGCCTCCTCCACCACCTCGCCGAAGTCCAGAATCTCCCGGTCCATCACCACCCGGTCCATCGACAGATTCTGGATATCGAGCAGATCATCGATCAGGGCCAGAAGTCGTCGGCTATTTCGCAGTCCCAGCCCCGCCATATGCCGGATCTCCTCCGGAATTTCATCGGCTTTATTGTTGACCAACATCGAGAAAATCCCCGTGATCGGGGTCAGCGGGGTGCGCAATTCGTGGCTCACCACCGAGATAAACTCCTCCTTTAGCTGAGCCACCTCGTGTTCCCGAGTGATGTCCATCGCCACCCCGGCGATGCGAAAGGTCATTCCCTCCTCGTCGCGAATGGGAAACCCTCGATCTCGAATCCAGCGCATCGACCCGGAGGGGCGCTCGATGCGGTAGGTCTCATCGTACTCCCCGGTGGCCGCCTTCTGATGCAAGGCATCGATGACTCGTTGGCGATCCTCGGACACCACCCACGCTGCCCAGGGTTCGATGGAGATCGGCAGCTCCCGGGGCCGACGGGCCCACACCGTCTCAAAGGCCGGGCTCACATAGGTGATCTCCCCCGAAGGCCAATCCATCAGCCAGAAGACCTCGTTAATATTCTCCGCCAGCTGTCGAAATCGCTCCTGCCTCTCGCGCAGCTCGGCATAAAGATCGGCCCGATTGAGGGCGATCCCGATATGATCGGCCAGGATCTGAAGAACTCCCACTCGCTCGTCCCCGAACGCCTCGTCTCCCAGATTATTCTCCACATATACGACCCCCCGAAGCACATCCTGTTCGATGGCCGGGATGCAGAGTAGCGAGCGAATTCGATTCTCTCGGATATAGGGATCGGCCTGAAACCGCGGGTCTCGAAACGCCCGCCCCAGCACCACCGGCTCTCCCGTGCGTTTGACATACCGCACCACCGACTGCGGACCCTTCCACTCATCCAGAGGCAGTTGAGGGTCCACCATCACCGGATCTCCATCCGATTCCCCCTCTGCGGCCACACATAACTCTGCGTCATCGGCGATCAAAAATGCCCCTCGCTGGGCTCCGGCATTCTCCAGAATCACCTCCATCAAGATCGGCAATAGAGCGTCCACATCGAGTTGCCCGGCGATAAGCTCCGATGCTTTGAACACACTGATCACATCGACGGGATCACCGGTACTGCTCTCCTTGCCGGTTGTCCCCTCGACCTGTTTTCCCGGCAGACCCACCAGACTGCCGAAGCGCTCTCGAAGCATCTCGACCTTTCGACTTGCCCCCCACAGCTCATAGCCGTATCGAGCGGCCCGCAGATATCCGCGAGCAAACTCCGCCTTCTTATGCTCCATCCAAAACAGCCCGGCCCGCTCATTGGCCAGAGCCTCAAGGTGCACAAAACCCTGCTTGCGGGCCTCCTCAATGGCTCGGTCATAGAGCCTCATCGCCCCTTCCAGATCCTCTTTCAGGCGCGCCCTCTCGGCATCGACGAGCAAGACTTTGTGCAGAAAATTCTCCGGACAATTGCCACTAAATCGAGCCAGCGCCACTTTCAACGCTTCGATCTTTTGCTCCACCAACCGATCCGGCTTCGTCCTCTTCGCCGCCACATCGATAAGGGCCAGGGCCTGGTAGAAATAAAACCGCCCCAGGTCAAACCCTCCCAGAAGGGCGTCGAGCTCTCCCTCGATCTCGCTCAATATTCGGACCGCCGACTTCGAGTCCCCGTAAAGATATCCTATCTGGGCTTGGGCCAACGCAACGACCACCGCCGCTACTTGATAGTCTTGCCTCTTACAATAATGGATGAATGCTTCTACCGAAGGGAAGCGCTCATTATGAAAGTCCTCCGGGGAGCTCGTCTCCCCCAGTAGATTCGACAAGATCAGGTCAAATCCATGACCTGATCCTGCCAGCGACTGATGACCCAATTCCTCTCCAAACTCGATGCTCTCTCGGGCCCGACGTCGCAACCGGTTCAGCTCACAACCCAGATCAAAGGAGTGCACCAACTCAAAGGATCGAGAATATCCGGCGAAGGGATAATTTCCCGACCGCAATCCCGTCTCCTCCGCTTCTGCCAAAAGCCCGAGACTCTCCCGGAGATGAACATTCCAGGGAGAAATAAACGCTCCCGTCAACAACAGTACCTGGGAGAGATGGGAGCTATCTTGAAATCGATGGGCTACCTCCAGGGCCAGCTCCGCGACCTCTCTTCCTCGCTCCAGGCGCCCCATCGAGATCAGCACCATCGCGTAACTGACCAGCCCGGTAGCCGACTCCGGCCGAATCCCCACATCCAGGGTCACCAAGGTCGCCCGCAGACCGATCAGGGTAAATAGCTCGGGGTCCGCAATTCCGGTGGGCGGTTGAAGAACGGCCAGGATTCGAAGGACCGCATCAGCATAAGGGTCTTCCTGGATCGGAATGCCGAGGATCTCTTCTGCCGGCCCCCCCCCTAACCGCTCTTCGATACTGGCAGCTTCGGCGGTGATCGCCTCCGATAGATCACCGGAGGGAACTTCACACTTCAAACCGTTCAACGCCTGCTTACCAACCTTCATCGCCTGATGATATTCGGCCTGCAAGGTAAGTTGTTGAACCAGAAGCATCTGAAAATCGACCTTTCCCAGCCGATCATCGATTCGAGCCTCTCCTTCCAAGATCAGCTCTCGAGCCTTGTCGAAATTGCCCTGCAGCGACTCCGCCCAGGCCCGATAAAGCAAGAGCTCTTGGATCATTGACGGATGGCTCTCCCAGGGGTCTTTCGGCAAACATCTCTCGGCCTGTTCCAATAATCGAATGGCCTGACTGGCAGCCTGGGTCCCCAGGGCCACCCGGGCTGCCTGCAGATTAAAACCTACCAACTCCAGGCGCTCCTCTTCGGTTTCGAGGAGCTCAGAAGCGTAATTGAGGTGCTCCACCACCAAAAAGAGAACCCCCGTCGAGGTCTTCTCCGTTATGATCGGCTTCAGAAAGCGCCCCACCCGCAGATGGGCCTCCCGTCTGCTCCCTTCTTCCAGCAGATTAGACGCCGCCGAGCGCACTTCATCGTGAGCAAAGGCGAGGTTCTCCACGATCAATTCATGCTCCTCTTCCTCCCTGACCACCGGTTCCGCCAGCGGCACCAGAACCCCTGCCTCAATGGCCGGCTGAAGCCTCTTATGGAGTTCGCTGCCGGGCAGCTGACAGACCGAAGCCAGCATCCCCAGGGTGAAACGAGTCCCCAGCAGGGAAGCGTATCGAAGGGCATCCCGAGTAGGCTCCTCCAGAACCTGCAGACGTTCGGTGAGCAGATCCACCACGTTTTCCGTCACCGCAGAGGCCTCAATGCCTTCCAGATCCCAGCGCCATTGACCTCGATCACCGTCGAACCACAACAGCCCCCGTCGATGGAGCTGAGTGACAAATTGCTCCACGAAGAGCGGATTGCCCGAGGCCTTTCGCACTACCCGCTCGGCCAGTGGCCAGACCTCGTCGACGCTACACTGCAGGCTGTCAGCCAGCAGCTCTGCCACCGATTCCAGCTCCAGCGGAGCCACCACCATGGACTCCAGATTCAACCCGCTCTCTTTTAACTCCTCGATGTAGGTCCGCAACGGATGCGTGGCGCTGAACTCTTCATCTCGGAAGGCTCCCACCACCATCAGATGGCTCAACTCCTCATCGGTCATTATATCGTGTAGCAGCTTCAGCGATGCTTCGTCGGCCCACTGAAGGTCATCGACAAAGATCACCAGCGGATGCTCGGCGCCGCAGAACACTCCGATAAACCGCCGCAGTGCATTTCGAAAGCGGTGTCTGGCCTTCGACAGGTCCTGTTCTTCCGTGGAAAGAGAGCGGTTCAGAAGCACCTCGAGTTCCGGCACCACGCTGGCCATCAGGCCGGCATCCTCCTTGAGCGCCTCTTCCACTTCCACTCGCCAGCGATCGACCTCCTCATCGCTGCGGCTGAGCAGAACCGTGATCAGTTGACTCATCGCCTGATTGCAGGCCGAATAGGGGGTGATCTCTCGGGAGGACTCGAATTTCCCCCTCACAAACCAGCTATTGCTCTCAATGACCGGGGTCTGCAATTGCCGAATCAGCGTCGACTTTCCCACCCCCGGCGCGCCACAGACCAACGAGAGCACCCGATCTCCGTTGCGGGCCTGCTCAAAACGCCTGTGGAGCCATCGCACCTCTTCTTCTCGACCGTAGAGGCGCTGCGAGATCCGCAGACCGGCTCGGACATCCTCTCTTCCCGGCTCAAAGGGCTCGATCTTGCCGTATTCTCGAAGCTGGCGCAGACACTCTTCCAGATCCGCCCGCAATCCGGCGGCGCTCTGGTAGCGGTCCTCTGCGGCTTTGGACATCAACTTCAATACGATCCGCGAGAGCTGCTCAGGCACCTCCTCGCGCACCTGATGCGGAGGCTTGGGACGTCGGGCCAGGTGACTGTAGATCAACTCCGCCGGATCTTCGGATTCAAAGGGGCGACGGCCGGTCAATAGCTCATAAAATAAGACCCCCAGAGAATAATAATCGGTGCGATAATCGAGATAGCGATTGGTCCGCCCGGTCTGCTCCGGCGACATATAGGGATAGGTCCCGGTCAGTTTTTGCACCGGCGGCGCGGTCGTATATTCTCGCTCCAGCTGGGTGGAGAGCCCGAAATCGATCAACTCCACCTCTTCGGCATCGGGGTTCCAGACCACATTGGAAGGATTTATGTCCTTATGAATCACACTCTGCTCATGCAACCGGCCCAGAGCGACGGTGGTCGCGATGGCGATCTCCAGAAATTCCTCCAGCTCAAAGGGCGACTCTTTCAACATTCGATCCAGAGACTTCCCTCCGGAATCCTCCAGAATCAGGACCACATTCTGTCCCACCTGCTCTTCTTTGATGATGTTAGCGAAGTCCTCTCCCTCCAGGATGCTGGTGATCTCAACATCTCGTCGAAAATGAAGCAGGTCCTCCGGCCGCTGCGGAGCACTCCTCGATATCTTCACCACGACCGTCTCGCCCGAGGCCTTGTCCCGGGCGCGGTACACCCGTGTGCGCTCACTCTCGTAGAGCGTCTCCATCATTTCGTAGCCGGGTACTATCGAGCTCATCGCTCTTGCTCCTTACTCACACCGATCGGCCCAACAAGGTTATAATTCCTTTCGGAGGCCGTTACAAAAGCGAATCTAAACACCAGACGGCCTCTTCGTTGTGCTATCCACCAAAACCAATGACTGCCTCGTTCTCGGCGCCCCGCTCTTCGGCGGCGGCCTCCTTCAACAGCGCCATCGTGACCGGACTTTGAGCCCGGGCGGCCCGAAACGCCGCCTTAAATACGGCATTCTTAATCAGCGCCCCGGTCAACTGGTACTCTTCGGCCAACAGATCAAAGTCGATCCCCTCCTCCACCGGCACATCCTCCGACATCAAGGCTCGCCAGATCCGAGCCCGCAGCGGGGCCACGGGCCGCTCAAACTCCAGGCTATAGGTCAGCCTTCGGTCCAGGGCCGGGTCGAGCTGCCGAGGCCGATTGGTGGCCAATAATACCACTCCGTTATGGCGCTCTACCTGAGTGAGCAAGACATTGACCGACGAGTCGTCATGGCGCGACGCCCTCCCCTCTCCACGAGCCATCAACAGGCTGTCGGCCTCATCCAAAAAGAGGACCGCGTTATGGGCGGTGGCGTCTCGAAAAATCGCCGCCAGATTGCGCTCGGTCTCTCCCACCCACATGCTCTTTAATCCCGCCACCGAGGCCACCAGAAGAGGCCGATTCAACTCCTTGGCCACCGCCTCGGCGCACATGGTCTTGCCCGTCCCCGGCTCTCCGTAAAAGAGCGCCGAGACCCCTTTGCCGTAGGTTAAATTCTTGCCGATCCCCCAGCGCTCTAAGATGGTCCGTCGATGCCTGGCGGCGTCGATGATCTCCTCCACCCGGGCCTTCAAGGTGTCCGGCAAAATCACATCTCTAAGCGAGACCTTCGGCTCGATGACCGGAGAATCCTTATCCACCGCCGGCGCCACCTGCGCCCGGGCAGCCCGCTCCAGGGCGTCCATCGTGATCTTGGGGTCGCCCTGGTCGGTGTGCACCGCATCGGCCACCGCCATGAGCACCGCATTTTTGATATAGCCCCCGCTCATCTCAAAGCGGTCGGCGAGCTCGTCGAGATCGACGTCGTCGGTCAGCGGAGCTTTCTCGGGCAGATGCTTCTCCCAGATCTCGCGCCGGGCGACCCGGTCGGGCTCCGGAAAGTGTACCTTCACCAAAATCCGCCGATCCAGGGCCTCGTCGAGCATCCCCGGGAGGTTGGTCGCAAGAATCGCGACCCCTTCAAAGCGCTCGATCTCGGTCAAGAGCATGGTCATTAACGCGTTGCCCTGTCTTCGATCCCCGAAGAGCACCTCGCATTCGTCGAAGAATAACACTGCGTTCTGCATCCGGGCCTCCTGAAAGAGGGCCGGCAAGAACCGATTGGCCTGATTATTATCCATAAAGGTCGGCAGATCGACGTTGAGCACTCGCTTTCCCATCTCATGGGCCACGGCGTGAGCCATCATCGTCTTGCCGGTGCCCGGCTTTCCGTAAAAGAGCATCAGCGCCCCCCGCCCGTAAGAGATCACCTCGTCAAACCCCCACTCCTTTCGATAGCGAAGATATTCATCGTGGCGATCGATGACCGATTTGATCCGACGCTTATCGTCCTTTTTGAGGACCACCTGCTCGAACCGAGAATGGGGCTCCTCCACCGAGGAGAACTCCATAAACTCGTCCATCAATTCATTGTCCCCCACCAGATACCCGAAGGTCCGATTGGAGATCTGAATGTGGGCGATCAATAAGTCTTCCGGGGCGTTGAACCGACTCATCATATTGAGCAGAATCAGATCGTTTTTCACCAGCTTTCCTCCCATCGAGAGCACCCGCCGCCGGGTGATCCGCTCCGAGAAGGAGAACTCGCAAAAATTGAACACCACCTCCACCGTCAGGGCGTCAAAGGCCTCCTGAATCTCCCCGTAAAACTTCTCAAACCGCCGGGAGAAGGCCACCGCCGCCGCAAGAAGCAGGATGGTCCGCTCAAAATCATCCAGCTCATAGAGCTCGCATAATTCATCGATAGCCAGCGTCTTGCCCGCCTGAACGGTGGCCTCCCGCCTGCGGTCCAGCCGCCGCTGCAACGTCTCCATCTCTTTCTTCAGATTCCCCAGCCGCTCCTCCAGAACCTTGGGAGACTCATCGGTGGGATGACTCCAGCGGTCCAGAAAGTCATCATCGACCTGGGTCTTCTCCAGTCTGCGCCGGGTGATCAGAAATTTGCAGCGCACCTCCAACCACTGCAGAAAGTCCTCCATAAACTCCAGATTCGTGGAATAGATCTGAACCTCGTCACCCGCTACAGCCGCTTCTGATTCTGTCATCGCCTGCTCCGCAATGTTGTTGTGTCGAAGGTGGTATATACATCAGCGAGGTGGGAGAGAGAAGAGAGAACGGAGAGAAGGGCAAGCCCGTCGCAGAGACGCAGAGAACCGCAGAGACTCGAGAGAAAACAAAAATAGGGATGCACTTCTGGCATATCCCGGTATCGTAGAGACGCGGAACAAAATAAGCTCTCTATTCCCGAGCAATCTATAACCGGGGGACGAAAGCACAGAAACTCATGCTCAATTTTTTTCTTTGTGTCTCTGCGGTCCTCTGCGTCTCTGCGATTTCCCTTGCTTTTACCCTCGACCACGTTCTCTACCCCGGAGCCCCCATGCCCCCCATTTTCTTCTTTCACGGCCTCGAATCCGCCCCGATTGGCACAAAGTCCATTCGTCTGGCCGAGTCCTTCGATATTACCTCCCCCGATTTTCAGGATATGGACATCTGGGAGCGCCTGGAGAAAGCGGAGCGCATCACCGAGGGACTCGAAGATATCGTGGTGGTGGGCTCCTCTTTTGGTGGGCTACTTGCTGCCCTGCTCTACGCCCGACACCCGGAGAGGTTTCGGGGATATGTATTGATGGCCCCGGCCCTCCACCGCGATTTCGCAGAGGAGATCGACACGATGCCCGAGCGCGCAGTCGTCATCCACGGCACCCACGACGACGTCGTTCCCATCGACGAGGTCCGCCCGTTCTGCGCTCCCCACGGTGTGAAATTCATCGAGGTCGACGACGGCCACCGCCTCCACGACGCTCTCGAAGTGATGGTCGACGCCGTCGAAAAGATACTCGCCTGATGGTGGTCTCCGGGAGCGGTCGACCGGTCAAAATGACCACCTGGTGGTCTCCGGGAGCGGTCGACCGGTCAAAATAGACCACCTGGTGGTCCCGATCGTCGACTCCGCCGGTCAAAAACAGGCTCACTCCGGTCATTTCGAGCTATCCACCGCTCCAATGCACGCTGGTGGTGCACCAAGAAAGGCAATCGGCCGCTCCCCAAAGACCGATGAGTCCCGGGGAGCGGCCGAAGAGCCGGTGGAAATACGGCCTCAGACCAGCGTGGGATCTACTACTTCGGGATCGACGGGCTCCTCGTCGATAAATTCGCCGGTCTCGTCGTTGATCTCGGGAGGAATCCGGCTTCCCCCGCCCCGGCGCCGTCGCATATAGGCCCCGATTCGGTCATTTTGAATCGCAAACGGCCCCAGAAGGGCGCTTCGCATCTCCAGATCCTCATCGGTGAGTTCCGGATATTGTCCCAGGACTCGATACATACAGCCGACCATCCGGGCCTGAAGCTCCTTTCGCTCCTCTTCGAGTTCGGTCCGCGAGGGGAGGCGCTCTTTTTTAGAGTCGAAGGTCATCAGCCGGACAAATTCGCTGGTGTCCTCCTTGAGCAACTCGAAGTGGCTGCCCAACTCCAGGGTGTCCACCTCTTCGAGAAATTCACCCTCGACGGTGTTCAGGATATTTTTGAGCAACGACTCCTGCTCGATGCGCTCCACGTTGGTCACCGCGCTGATCGGCATTCCCAGCGGGCTATCGAGCATCCGAAGAGCAGCGCTGCCTCGCTCCGACTTCTCACCATAGAGCCGAATCTCATTTCGAATCCGCCGTATGAACTGGCCGTAGGTCACATCCACCTTGCGGTCCGCATCCACCAGCAGGGGATTGATCGGCCGGGCCTCCGCCGCTATCACCTGGGCCCGCACCCCTATATGGGCCTTAAGGTCCTTGATAAACTCTCTTAATTTCTCGGCCCCCTCCGTATCTCCGAGGCCCCTGGCCTCATGTGCGGCCAGCGAATTTCGAGCCGCCCAGTACATATGGGACGGTCCAAATTGATAGACATCTGCAAACTCAGTCACGACTACGGGACGATAGCTCATTTCACACTCCTTGCGTTGTGGGCCGAGAGTTTACGGCCGACAATCAAAAAAATGTGACGCACTCTCAAACTTCGCGCCAACGCGGTAACGTTTGCCCCTACTGCCATTTGTTGCGGGAACGATTAAAAATTCGCATAGCTCGATCGGAGTGTCAACCCGGGATAGAGAGACGTGGAGAAGGGCAAAAGCAAGGGCAAGGGCCTTCGATGGAGTGCCGGGTGGTCGAGGCCCCGGCCTCCGAAACAAATGAACGAGAGGCATCAGGGGGTGAAATTCTTTTCACTGGCTCCCACGTCTACACCCGTCATAATGATTCACGTTGACCCACTACGAACTACAGGAACCTACTTATGTCGCGTCAAACACTTGTTCTTATGCTCTCTTTCAGCGTTGCCCTGGCGGCATGCTCGGATACCCCGAACGGTCAAAACGGCTCGGTGGGAGACGGCGACGCCGAAGATAATCGCCCCCATACTGGCCACGACGGCGACGGCGACGGGCATCAGGACAATCCACCTCCCGGCCTTCTCCTTCAGAGCGATGTCGCCCGAGATGTGAATCCCCACATAAGCTCCGCCGACCGTGACCGACTTGCCGCTGACAATCGCGATTTTGCCTTCGACTTCTTTCGGGTGCTTCGAGAAGACGACGAGTCGGCCAATCACTTCGTCTCTCCTTTTTCCATCTCCCTGGCTATGGGCATGACCTACGGCGGAGCGCGAAATGACACAAAGACTCAGATCTCCGAGGTCCTCCGATTCACCCTGGACGACGACGTGTTGCACGCCGGCATGAACTCCGTCGACCTAGAGCTGGCCTCTCGCGACATCGAAGGTGACTCCGACGGGGCCGACGGCGACGGCTACGTTGGTGATGGCTACGCTGGTGATGGCGAGGGGAGCAGAGGCGGGGAGTTGAAGTTGGATATTATCAATCAAACCTGGGGTCAGGAAGGCGGCGGGATCGAGCAAGACTTCCTCGATCACCTCTCCAAAAATTACGGGGCGGGTATGCGAGTGGTCGACTTCTCACGTGACTCTCTGGACATCACCGAAGCCGTCAACGACTGGGTGGAGGCTCGAACCAACGGTTTGATCAAAGATTTCCTCGCTCCATTGAGTCCAAACACCCGCCTACTTCTGGTCAACGCTATCTATTTTTATGGAAGTTGGGACAGCGCCTTTCTCGAACGCAACACCTCCACTCAACCCTTCGCCTCACTCGCCGGCTCCACCACCGACGTGGACTTGATGGCTCAGCGCGATCGCTTCGGACATTTCGAGGGCGACAATACCGTCGCAGCCTCGCTCCCCTATCTGGGAGACCAACTCTCGCTCATTGCGTTTATGCCGGCCGACCCCGACGACGACTTTCTCACCTGGGAGGAAAATTTCACACGACAAGACTTCGACGAGGTCGTCCAACATACCCGCAATCGCCAGGAGCTCGATCTCTACTTTCCCCGCTTTGAGATCGACCCCGAAGACAGCCTGAGCCTGAATGAGACCCTGGAAGAGATGGGGATGCCCCTTCCATTCGACGATTGCGCAGACTTCACCGGTATCGCCTCCGGTTCTCCAGTTTGTAGCTTAGAAGCCCTTCGCATCCGCGACGTCATTCATAAAGCGGTCATCAAGATCGACGAAGAGGGCACCGAAGCCGCAGCCGCCACGGCGGTCATCATCGGCGGCGGCGACTCCGATGCCGGCGACGACTGGATCCCACAGGCCCGCTTTGACAGGCCCTTTTCTTTCGCCATCTACGACCGGGGCACGGACACTATTTTGTTCATGGGGCGGCTCGTGGATCCTTGAGGGGAGACGTGAGAGAGGTGGGGAGAGACGTGGAGAAGGACAAAAGCAAGGGCAAGGGCCGTCGCCACGTCTCTACTCCCCTTTCCTCCCCACCACTACAAACTGACGGTCCAAACCCAACTCGTAGATCTCGGTGGTGAAGCCTCCCTCCTCCATCTCCGCCTGGACGACCTCCGGGGACATGCGATGCTCCGGGGGCGGGCCCATCTCGGCGTCCTCTCGGTAGTCCACAACCCAGACCGATCCGTTGTCGGCGAGTCGCTCGGTGAGGTGGCGCGAATACTCGGTGCGGTTGGGCAGGTGGTGCCAGGTGTTGACGGTGAGGATTCGGTCCATTTCACCACGGGGCAATCCGGAATCTTCCCCGCCGACCAGAAGGGTCTCCACATTGTTGAGGCCCTCTCGATCGGCCCTCTCTTCGATGTAGCGCAGCATGGACATCTCCACGTCCACGGCGATGACCCGGCCCTCGTCGCCAACGGCCTCGGAGAGGTAGGGGATGAAATAGCCGGTTCCCGCGCCGATATCGGCGACCACCATGCCCTCTTCGATCCCCATGGCTTCGACGATCTCCGCCGGGCGCTGCCAGTCATCTCGAGCCGGGTCGTTCCAATGGCGAGCGTAGTGCTCGGGGTCTTCAAAGCGCTTGTCGTGGTGGTCGCCGTGGGCTTCTTCTTCGACAGTTTCCTCGATCTCGTCATCGACGGGCTCGTCGACCTCCTCGGCCACAACCTCGGGAGCCTCCGCGGTCTCGACAGGTTCCGCAAAAGTTTCATCATCAGCAGCCGGCGCCGATGAACAGGCAACGAAGAGAACTAAAATGGTCAGCGTAGCGAGGAGGCGGGTCATGATATTCTCCGGTCGGTTTGCAAGATTGAGTAGTGAAACGAAAACGCCGCGGAGATACCACGATCCCCCACACAGGAGCTAGCACTGTTGCAGCCCCCACACCCGGCAGTCATCCGACCACCCCCCTCAATCCCTTGCCCTTCCTCTGCGTCTCTGCGCCTCTCTGCGTCTCTGCGACGGTTTTGCTCTTGCCCTTCTCCACGTCTCTCCCCACCCCTCCAATCCTCTCTCCCCCTCTTTCCCCCTCTCCCCACCGATGGTAAACTCTACGCATGAACGCACTCCCACATAGATTGGCCATCGCACTTCTCTTCCTCTTCGCCGTTGCCTGCAGCGCCGACTCCGGAGAATTGGTCATCGGCGACGATGAATGCCAGACCGACGACGACTGCGAATCGGGGACCTGTGACGACGGGGAGTGCGTGGGCTGGGACCTCACCGAGGAGTGCTCCCACGACGACGATTGCGACATCGGACGCTGCGTGGAGACCGCCGATGGATCTGTCTGTCCGGACTCCTGTGAAGATGACGACGATTGCCAATCCGATGAAGAATGTGAGCCCGGCGACTCCCCGGAAGACGGCTTCTCCTGCCAGCCGTCGGATCCTGTAGATCCCACGGACCCCACCGATCCCACAGATCCCGAAGAGCAGGAGACCACCACCGGCTCCACGTCCACCCTCTGTGCTGCCGGCGGCATCGCCGAGCGCGACGGCCTCAGGCTTTATCACTGCTTTAGCCCCTACGACACCGCCTCTCCCACCCTGAGCAATGACCAGATTCGTCTGCACTCCGGTGGATTTAGCCTCAGCTCAGAATAGCACCCTTCGTCCATGAGAGTTCGTCCAATGAGAGTCCGTCCTATGAGACCCCTATCGATCGCAACACTTCTGATTCTTTGCTTTGTGTTCCCCGCGACCGTGGCACAGGCTCAGGACGTGCCCGACACCCTCACCCATCAGGGCCGCCTGGTGGACGACGACGGCGAACCGGTCACCGGAGAGGTAGAGCTCATCTACAGCCTCTACGACGCTCCCACAGGTGGAGACATTCTGTGGCAGCAGAGCGTGATCACCGAGGCCGACGAGACCGGTTTTTATTCCGTCGAGATAGGCGATCAGGACCCCCCGCTTCTTCCCTTATTGCGCACCTCCAACGACCGCTGGATCGGCATCATCGTCGACGGCGGTGGCGAGCTTCGACCGCGAGTCGCCATGTCCTCGGTCCCCTACGCCTGGCTCGCCAGGGAGGCCACCGTGGCCCGCGCCGTCGAAGAGGGATCGATTACGACCGAATCCCTTGCCGATGATTTCACCCTCCCCGACCAACACCTGGGCGGCCTCTCCTGCGCCACCGGTGATCTGGCCCGCTTTAATGGATCTCAATGGGAGTGCGAGACCACCGACTCCTTCCAGATCAGCGGCGACGCCCAGGTCGCAGGCCAGGTCGACGCCGAGTCCTTCCACTCCCACTCCACCTTCGATGAAGAGGCCCGCCTGGACACCTATCCCCAGGGCGTCTCCTGGCAGACGGGCCGGGGAACCAACGCTCCCGGATCCAGCATGTGTCGCTACGGAATCGTTCAGACCATGTTTTTTGGCAATTGCCGGGCTCGCCAGATTTGCTATGAAAGAGACGGCACCGTTTTTGGACGCTATCTGGATGACCACTGCAATCCCTCCGGACCCTGGGGCGAATGGGTTCAAACCGGACTATAAATTATCACGGCTTCATCCCCTGTTTCTCTCTTGATGGAAGTTTTGTAATGCACTCTCGATCTTATCTCCTCGCCATTTCCGCACTATTAATTCTGGCTGTGTCGCTCTTCGGCTGCGCCACCGACGACCCGGCCTGCGAGGCCGCTCCGGCCTGCGACCCCGGGGCAAAAGCCGTCGACGAATGTCCCGCCGGCGCCACCTGCTACGAGCAGACCATGTGCGGTGAGACCATTCTCTGCGAAGAGTTGAACTGCCAGCAAACCGATATCTGCCCCACCGGCTACCGGGAGGTGACCTCCTGCAGCGGAGATAATTGCCTCCAGCAGACCACCTGCGACGATGAGCTCCTCTTCTGCGAGCAGATCACCGAAGACTGCGACGAGATGCCCGTATGTCCGGCGGGATTTAGCGTCACCGAAGAGTGCGGCCCCGATGCCACTTGCCAGGACGTCGAGGCCTGCGAGAACACCATCACCTGCCAGGAGGACTCCACCTGCGAAGAGCCCACCTGCCCGGCCGGGTTTGCTCAGGTCGACACCTGCGACGAGGAGGACAACTGCACCACCCTCGACGGCTGCGATGGAGCGATCTATTGCCAGGATAGTGCCACCTGTACCGCACTTCCCTCCTGTGAGGGCAGCGACGAGGAGGTCGAAGAATGTCCCGACGGAGCTACCTGCTACAGCGCCGAGGAATGCGACCACGAAATTACCTGCATGAGCGAAGGGCCCCTGGTCTGCGGTGAATACGGCTGCCCCAAAGACTATTCGGTAACCTCGGACGCCTGCGATGACCCCGAGGCAGAGTGCTTTTATATGAACGGTTGCGACGACGATGTGCTCTGCGGAGGCAGCCCGGCACCCTCTCCCTGCACCGCCGAGGCGAGCTGCCCCGACGGCTGGCTCCCGGCAGAAAATTGTGAGGACACCTTTGCTATCTGCTCCCTGTCGGCGGTCTGCGACAGCTCCCTGGAATGCGCCCCGAAAGACCTGGTCGAAAACTACGTCGACCCCTGCGAGTGCCCCGACGGCTTCTCTGAGGTCGACACCTACGAATTGTGCACCGGTGACGAGGTCGACAACGGCGCTCACTGCCTCAATGGCGAGTTCTGCGGCGAGGACACCTATTGCCGGGCCGATGACGACGTCGACTGCCAGGGGAGCTTCGACTTCTGCCCTGCGGGCTACCAGACCACCAATGACTGCGACCCCGTCGACTACACCTGCCTCTACTCCGTGGTCTGCGAGGACGCGGAATTATGCGAGCTACAATAACTCCCGTCCAAAAAAGACGGACCTTGTTTTTAAGGGCCTCGTGCTTTTCTTTGGCCAGAGCACGGGACCAGCAGTTGTGCCTCCCGAATTCCTACCCCTGCACCTTGTGATGAGTCGTACTTCCTCCACCCCAGGATATACGGGGCGCGTCTTTGAGCGTCCTCGCGTGGTCATGAGCCAATGCCTCGAGTTGGAGGCCTGTCGCTACGATGGTCAGCGGATCCGAAGTTCATTCATCCGACAGCTGATGGATCATATCGAGATCCTCCCGGTCTGCCCGGAGGTCGAGATCGGTCTGGGCGTCCCACGCGATACGATTCGACTGGTCGCAAACGGCGACAAGACCCTTCTTATCCAACCGTCGACCGAAAGAGATCTGACCGAAGAGATGGAGCGCTTCTCCCGTGGCTATATCGACAAATTGGGAAAGGTCGACGGGTTCATTCTCAAGAGCGGATCTCCCACCTGTGGGACCTCCCAGGTCAAGGTCTATGCCAGGGCCGAAAAATCCCAATCGGTGCGACGAGAGGCGGGACTCTTCGCCCGGGAGATCCTGGAGAGATTCGACGACCTCTCCGTTGAGGAGGAGGGCCGACTGCGTAACTACGATATTCGACATCACTTTTTGACCCGGCTCTTCTCGCTCGCCGACCTCAGAGCCCTCGGGGAAGAGCCCACCATCTTCGGCATCGCCGAATTTCAACGCCGCTACAAACATCTGCTCTACGTCTACGACGAAACCGGTATGCGAGAGCTGGGCCGGATCGCCGCC
>SKNI01000744.1 GCA_007120615.1 Myxococcales bacterium
AAGTGGCTGAATCGTGGTGATCACCACCAGAGACTCGATTTGCATCAGATCCATACCGCTCCCTACTCCCGATCATCGCTTACAGAAAGATTGGCGATATGAAGGAGATTAAAAAAGTTGATCGTGAAATGAGCGATAATAGGAGCGAGAATATTACCGGTGTAAAGATAGAGCAGCCCGAAGAGCACGCCCAATACCAGGGCCATGATGGTCCAGGGTAAGAACTTCTTACGATCTGGTCCGATATGAATCAGTCCAAAGATGGTACTCGCCACGATCAGGCCGAGTATCCATCCGGTGCTACCACCGCCGAAGGCCAACTCACTGAGAGCCTGCTGCAGAAATCCTCGAAAGAAGACTTCCTCTCCGACCCCGCTGGTCACTGCAAAGATAAGCGCCTGAGTGGGGGTCAGTTTTCCCAGAATCTTTCGAAATTCCTCGCCCAACACCCGGGCCCAGTCGGTGGTGTGCTCCAGAACCCGGCTTGCGCCGACGGTGAGAAGGCCCAATCCCAGACCTAACGTGACATCAAGCCAGGTCGGCGTCTCCCAGATATCGTGCCAGACCAATAGATCGAGATCCAACCACAACACTCCCAACAGCCAGGCCAGCCCCAGCAGCCCACCATAAAAGAGAACCGCCAGCCCCGTGGACATGGCGGGAGTCGGCGGTGGATATTCTGGATCTTCACTCACCTGGGCTCCTCGTGATCATCGCCTAACAGGTCGCTGGCTTCTCGCTCCAGATCCCGATGCCGGCGGCGGCCGCGAAACCGAATATTGGCCGACTCAAAGGAGTAGATTCTCCAGTCGATATGAAATCTCTCCTGACGCTGACTACGGAAATACTCGTCGAGCTGACTGGAGAGAAATTCGATGGCGGCGAGCAGGCGTTTGCGCGAAGTGGTGGCGCTCAAGAATTGGTGTTCCTGGTCTTGCACGATGATCGCCGCTTCCAAATCTATGCTGAAGCTGTCATCGGGCAACCCCATAATCATCTGACAACACACAAAATCGGACTCCTCTTCCACCGAGAGTCGAACCCTTTCTCCGGGCCGCAAAAAAGCGCGAAATCGGGTCTTAAGCCTCGCCTCGATCTGGCGAAGGGCTCGCTGGGTTACCACGATTGGAGCCGATTCTTCTGGTTCTTCGATACCCATTGGGTCATTCCTTTTCTGGATCATGATCGTTGGAAACCAGAGTCGATATCGACTCCCTCACAGAGAGGCCGCGCTCCTCATCGGCCCAGATCACAGCAGTCCGTTGACGACCTTCGCGAGACAACAAAATGATTACGCCCTGCTCGGGCCAGGCACCGGGAATTCGGTCCAGCCATTCCACGCAGACAATCCCATCCCTGTCGAGATAATCCCAGTACCCTATGGATTCCAGATCGGCCCAGTTTTGGAGGCGATATAGATCCATATGAAAGATCGGCGGAGTGGTTTCGTAGACCTGGACCAATGAATAGGTGGGACTCAATGCCTGTTCCGAATTCTTGGAGCGAGCCTCTACCATCCCTTTCATCAGGGTCGTTTTTCCAGCACCCAGATCGCCGATGAGCCCCAGAAAATCCCCGGCGCCCAACTCTGCAGCGATCCAACGCCCCAACTCCTTTGTTTCTTCCTCATCCCGGAGGCGAAGGGTGACCACCGGAGCCTTGCTTAAGCCCGGATAATCGTCGGCCCTGAATGTCGGTTGAGCCCCTCCCCTCATGACTTCTCCTCTCGCAGACACCGAAATTCATTGCAGGAGCAGTGGATATTCCACCCCGCGATTGGAGATAGCTCCGTGCTCCGGAAATTGCAGATTTCGGAAATATCGAATGAGGCACTGGCCGACCTGCCGATTTTGATATTGGCTCTCCTTCAACGTTACACCCCCGGTGCTGCCCGAGGGAGTGATGAAGAATTGAACCGTGACACCCCGGAAACTCCGGTCGTTTTCCAGCTCCTGCATAACACATCGGCGCATCGTCGCAGCTCCGGCGGTGATGACCTGATTGATCTCTCGATCCGTGAGGTGATGGGTCGATCCCCCTCCACCGGTCATATCCACCTCCACCACTTCCTGCCCCTGAGAGGGCCGGGCGGCAGCTGCCGGAGAAGAGCTCGATCGCTGAGAACGAGCCCTGGCGGCGTGCTGTGCCACCTCTTCTTCGCTTGCTGCCGGGTTGAAGATACTTTCCATAACCGCAGAATCAACGGCGATGGATTGAAATTCCGAAGGAGGCGGCGAGAAAGAATAATCAAGCGATGCGAACGCCCGGTCCAGCGGAAGTGGCTCCGGACTCGGTCGCTGTAGCCAGAACCACCCCATGGCCAGCAGCACCACGATGCCCCCGACAATGCCCATGACGATAAAGGCAACTCCACCCTTTTTGACCTTACGGTGCAATTCGGCCCGGGCTTCTGCCTCTCGGCGCAATCGCTCCTCTCGCTCCGGGATATAAGCCTCTACCGAAGGGCGAAAGACCTCGATATCCTGCAGCGGAAACCGCTCCTGGGTGGTTCGATCCAGAACCAGGGAGAACTCATCGATCTCGTCGGCATATAATTGTTCCAGAATCTGGTCTTCGGTAAAGGGCCCGTAGTCCAGTCCCGACTTCTGTACCAGATAGCGGTCGTCCCCTTGCGAATCGGGTCCGGACACATCGCCAAGGTCGAAGAGATCGAAAAGCTCATCGCCCTCCTCTGAAGCTGCTTCCTGAACGGCAGGCTCTACCGGAAGTGCTCCCGGCGGCGGAGGTCCGACCAGTTTTGCCCCGGCATCGCGGGCCACTTCTTCAAAATCATCCCGAAAGATCTGCACCGTTTTTGGCCGCTGTCGGAAATCCCGAGAGAGGCAACTGGAGATCAGACTGAAGAGCGCCGGGGGGTAGTTGGAGACTACATCCACGGCCATATCATGGGCTTTCTTGCGTTCATTGGGCAATCCCGTGGGGCTCAACAACTCCGCTGCGATCATGCCCAGGCTGTAGATATCGGACTGGGGGGTGAGCCGAGAGGGGTCCTCGGAGACTTCCGGCGCCACATAAATACTGTCCACAAAGGGTCCAACCCCTTGCTTATGCAGAAAGACGCTGACCATACGACCAAAGGCCAGGTTTCCGACTTTTACGACCCCCGATTTATTGACGTAAATATTGTAGGGAGTCAGCACGCCGTGGCTGATCTTTCGCTGGTGCACAAGACCCAAGGCGTCACAGGCATGAGCGAGTACGGTGAAGGCATCGCGCAAGCTTAAGGTCCTGCCCTCTTCTCGCCTCTGGGCGATCAGCTGAGAGAGGGTGGTTCCTTCGACAAACTCCATCGCGATAAAGATCTCACCACGCTTGGTCTTGCCCATCCCCACGGCAGAAGTCAGGTTTCGGTGCTCCAGGGAGCTGGCCACGCCGACTTCAGCGCGCAATTTCTTAAATTTTTCATCTCCCGGGTAGGGCATCTCCAGAACTTTCACGACGACCGGTGACTGGGTCTCTTTGTCGTTACACAGATAACTTACTCCGCCGCCGGAACTTCCCAGATAGCGCTCCACAAAAAACCGCCCTCCCAGCGAGTCACCGGTCTTGAGGGTCGCAGACTCTGGTGCTTGTTGACTTCCTCGAACGCCGGGAGCCTGCTTTCGAACCGCCGGACCCGGAGGTGGAGGGCCGGGAGGGCCGTCGGCCGATCCTGGCCTGGGAGGCCCGCCCGGAGGTCGTTTACCGGGAGGGCCGGCTTTTCTGGGGCCTCGATTGATCACCGCATCATCTGAAGAATTACTCATCGTTATTTATCTCATCGTCCGAATCATTGGACTCATCATCCGGCAGGGCCGGTGCATCGTCATCGGTACCCGGTTCGGCAGTCTCTAGCCGGTCTTCAAATACGGGTATGTCGAGAGCTTCGGCCTCCTCGATGGGCAGATCCACATACCACCTGTCCTCGCCCCACCGCAGAATCATCTGCCCGGTGCGATCATCGCGAAACTCAATATTTAATATGGCCTTATCGCCATATTGCAATTCATCGGCTAGAGGCTCACTGAGATCCATTCGCCGAATGAACATAGGGCTCTCCACTCGCGTAGCGATCAGCAACTCCTCCCGTGCAAAAGGCAATTCCTTATTAAGAAGGGCCTCTAGCTCATCATAGGGCTGCTGCAATTTCTCACGAGTCTCCGGCCAGATAGCTTCCATGACCTCCTCGTGATTGCTCTGGCGAATATCCATCAAAAATGACTGGGCCACCTGAGTCGGAGATGTCTGACTGGTATCGCGACATCCGACTACCAATACCGACGCCGTCAGCAGAAACACGAGAAGCAACCGAAACTGTGGAAAAGGTGTCTCCATTAAAATGGTACTCGGGGCTCGGGAAGTGAGTCAAGAACAAGCATTACAGCAGGTTACGAATCGTCGTCTGATGGAGGCTCGCCGGGACGCTTGCGTTTTCCTGACAGGAGTTCGTCAATATCTTCTTCCCAGGAATCAAAGTCGTCGGGGACTCCGGCAGAGAAACCAACCTCTTGCTGAGTTTCTTCCTCGGGCCCCGCCTCTTCCGGTTGGGGCCAGCCCAATTCCGAGAGATCCTCGGAGGCATCGCT
This sequence comes from Myxococcales bacterium, assembly GCA_007120615.1. Taxonomy (GTDB): domain Bacteria; phylum Myxococcota_A; class Bradymonadia; order Bradymonadales; family Bradymonadaceae; genus SKNI01. The sequence goes on from SKNI01000744.1 coordinate 4,587, forward strand.
TATGGGAACCTCAATATCCCAGCTGGAGCCGACGCGGGTTGGCAGCTGGCGCGGGTCTTCAGGGGATGAGTCCGGTACGTCGGATGTGGGAGCCGGGGTTTGCCCAAGTTTTCGCAACAAC
>SKNI01000612.1 GCA_007120615.1 Myxococcales bacterium
CTGTAGCGTTATATGCCACTAAATTCGGGATCGATTCAAAAATCGTGATGCCCGAAGGAACGCCTCTGGTAAAGGTTACCCGAACGAAGAACTTCGGGGGGAAGGTAGTTCTGGAGGGGGCAAATTTTGATGAGGCCTACGCTCATGCCTGTCGACTCGGTGAGGAGGAAGGTCGACACTTCATCCATCCCTTCGATGACGTCGAAATCATTGCCGGTCAGGGCACGTTGGGATTGGAGTTGCTGGAACAAAATCCTTACCTCGACACCGTTTTGGTGCCGATCGGAGGTGGTGGGATGGCCTCGGGGGTGGCGGTGGCGATCAAGGAGACCAATCCAAAGATCCGGGTCATCGGATTGGAGGCGGAGGTTCTGCCGTCGATGAAGGCATCCATCGAAGCTGGGCGGGTAGTGGAGATGCCTTCGGCGACCACCTTATGTGACGGGATCGCTGTCAGAAAAGTGGGTGAATTGACTCTGCGGACGCTCTCGAAATATCTCGACGACATCATCACGGTCTCCGAAGAAGAGGTGGCCGGTGCGATTCTTGAGATCTTAGAGACGGAGAAGATGATCGCCGAGGGAGCGGCGGCGACGACCATCGCGGCTCTGGCTGCGGGAAAAGTGCTCGGAGTGCAGGGAAAAAGGGTATGTGCAGTGATCTGCGGGGGAAATATCGATGTCAATGTCCTTGCCAGGATCATCGAGCGAGGACTGGTAGCTACGGGGAGGATGTTTCGACTGGAGCTGGAGTTGCAGGACACCCCGGGCGCTCTGGCGGAGGTGCTGGTTATGGTCGCCCAGTTGCAGGTGAATGTATTGGAGATTCACCACAACCGTACCTTTGCCGAAGGGGCTCCGGTGGGGAGAACAAATGTAGAGTTGAAACTGGAAACCCGGGGAGACGATCATATTGAAAGGATATGCAAACGAATGAAGGCGGAAGGATATCGCATATTGGCACGGTTGTAGTGATGGGTTTATCTTTGAAGTGAGAGTTCGCTATACTCATGGAAGAAAACGGCGAACGGAAATCGAGAGAGTTGCAATGAAACGATCGATTACATTCTGGGCGGTAGTGGGATTTGTGGCCGTGGTGCTGTCGGGTTGCGAATCCACACCGTCGGAGGAGCCGCAAGAAAAAAGCGAAGAACGGACCCACTATTATTCACCTTATGTCGTTACGGGAGTGGGGGATCTGGAATTTGAGACGATTTCCTTCACCGACGTAGGGCTTAAACCCCCCGAAGAGGGACCGGTGGACGCCTATCTTCTGGAGACCATCGCGGAGTCCCTGGCCTATAAGATCATCGGCCATGAAGATCTCAATTTTACCCCCGAGGTCCAATACGATCAGAGCCTGGTCGATCCGATGAACCACCTCTTTTGCGAGGAACATCACCTGTATATCGCGTTATGGCGGGGGTATGAGCCGGAGCGATGGGGTTATTCATTGTGGTCGGGGTGTGAAGAACATCATGAATTTGCCTGGGAAGAGGTGGTTGATGTGCATGCCGAGAGTGAAATTGATTTGTTGACGCAGGTGGAGCCCTTGACGGAGAGCATCGTAGAGAGCATCAAGGTGGCTCACGAAACGGATTGTTTTACCCTGCAGTGCTGAGCTGAAGGACCGCCGTTTTCACAAAAACTGGGAGTGATTGGATGAGCGATTCGACCGTATTTCGCGGGGGGCTATTTTCGGACAAGGTGGTGTTGATCACCGGTGGAGGCACGGGAATCGGGCGGGAGCTGGCCCTTGATTTCGGAGTGCTGGGAGCGCATGTGGTGGTGGCCGCCCGCCGGCAAGAACCGCTGGAGCAGACCGTGGCGGCGATCAAAGAGGCCGGTGGGTCGGCGAGCTTTGAGCTCCTCGATATCCGTGACGAAGAGAAAGTCGAAGAGGTGGTGGACGCGGTCTTTGAGAAGTTTGAGCGGCTCGATGTCTTGATCAATAACGCCGGCGGAAATTTCGTGGGTCCCGCAAGCGCCATGACCCCTAACGGTTGGCGCACGGTGATCGATATTAATCTTACGGGGACCTTTTTGATGAGTCGGGCAGTCGGTGAGCGGTGGCTGCAGCGTGGATTTGCCGGGCGGATCATCAATATGAGTGCTACCAATGCCAGCAATGGGTCGCCGCTGATGGCTCATTCGGGGGCGAGTAAGGCCGGGATCAACAGTTTGACGGAAACGCTGGCCGTGGAGTGGGGGGCGTTGGGAATTACAGTCAACGCGATCTTGCCGGGGCCGGTGCGCACCGAGGGCAGCGATGAGCGGTTGTGGACCGATGAGAAGACCGTAAAAAAATTAGAGTCCCGCATTCCCCTGGGGCGGTTTGCTCGCCCCGAGGATATCTCGCCGCTGGTACAATTTTTGGCCAGTGACGCCGGGGCCTTCATCACGGGCTCCTTGATCGTCGTCGACGGTGGAGATCGCCTGAGGACGCCGGTCTTTTAAAGGGTTTCGATACGTCTGGAGTTTGATTTGGTACGACGGTTGTATCCGGCTTTTGTTTCCCTTCTGGGGGGATTGGGGCTGGGTCTTGCGCTGACCTATTTCGTGGGGATCTACTTTGTTTTCCATCCGGAGATGGAGGAGTGGGCCGAGTTTTTTGAAGCTTACCTGGTAGTGCTTCTGCTGCCCCCTTATGTCCTATTGGTAGTGCATCTGGTGTTGAGAAATCATGTGGGTCTTTTCTTATTGCGCCGCGGGGCGTTTGAGGCGGCCGTAGACTATGCCAGGCCTCGAGCAAAGGCGTCGTTGTTGCGCAGTCGAAGAGAGGCGGCGACTCAACGGTTAGTCTGGATACGAGGGCTGATCGCGCAGGGAGAATATGAAGAGGCCCGGGATCTTCTGATGGAGCGGCTGAAGTTTTCATCGGGAAAAGAAAAGTTGCAGATCAGACGCTGGCTGTTGGAGATCGCCCTGCGGCTCGACGAATTGGAGAGTGTCGAAGAGTTCTTGGGAATCGATGAGGATATTGGGGCAAAGAGTTCCGGTCGATTTTATGCCGCGTTGAAGGCCTGTGAGGCGGAGATCGCGATTCGAGTCGGGGATCTCAAGCGCTACGAAGAGTTCGCCATGGCTGCGATCTGGGCCGATGGCTCCCATCCCAGAGGGATGTTTTCCCGGGCACTGGCGATGGTGAAATTTGAGGACGAAGAGGAGGCGGGTGACGAGGTCTTGCGAATGCTCCAGATGGTGGAAGAACCGCTGGGGGCGGAGATTCCGCCGCGACGAGCGGAGATACAAGCGCTTCGGGCAAAAGTATTGTGGCGCCGGGGTAGGACCGACGAGTCCAGAGAGCTTCTGCAGGAGGCTCAAAGCGGTCCATCGGATCGATGGGCTGACCAGGTGGTGGGGGAAGTAAAGAAGGCCATCGACAACGTCGAAAATGGTCAGTCGAGTTGAACGCCACCGGGCACAACCGGGCCTTCAACGGTGGGCCGGTCGAGATCGATATGCCAGGAGGGAAAATCCCGGTTTCGCTGCAGGGGAGCGTCGCGGAGTTGATCCGGGGAGCCCATAAAGAGAAGGTGATGGTCTGCAGCATTCGGCGGGTAGATTCTCAAAGTGCCGTCGGGCTCAAAGAAAGGCAGAGAAGCGCTCTGCTGCCATCGATGCTCTCGAAGCCGCTGGAGGCTGATGGCGGAAAAATCAGCCGACTCCGGGGTGAATTCCCACATCGAGAAGCGACGTGTCAGCGAGTCGTGTAACGTCCAGTGGCCGCCTCGATCGGGGCTCAAGATTTCCTCGGCGGCGATGTCTTCCAGGGGATTACGGGTAGCGACGACGGGGAAGAGTAGAACGCGGTGATTTCCCGACGAAAAGAGGGAGTCGGGCCGATTGATCTCGAAGAGTCGATTGAGAAGGTGTTCCCGATCGGTTGATGCCTGGCCCACTTCCATGAGTTGGGGAAGGGGAGAGGCGACGGGGATCTCAAAGGCGCGCTCTTCGTTTCCTGTGATGATCAGGGTTTCGGGTTGGTGAGCGGATTGCTGTGCGACCGAGGAGCAGTGAAATTCGGATCCCAGGAGGGTACCGGCGGTGATCTCATCGATCTGATCGGGGTGGCCGGCAGGGAGTAGCTCGATCTCGGTATTCGAAAGGGAGGCTCGCAGCTCGACGATGGGTTCGGCGTCCCACCAGTGCGCGGGAATCGCAAAAGAAGCCCCCAAACCGGCCGCAAGAAGTCCGCCGTTTCCATAACGAGGATCTTCTGAGTCGGAGTGACCAAAGGCCAGGGCGCGCAGTCTTCTGGAGAACTCCAGAGCATCTCGGGATCGACCGTCAGCCCACGCATCGTCCGTGCGGCGGGGGGGATCGGTGAAGATAGGGGTTCCCATCCCCCGGGCCCGGTACGGGACAGGGGGAGCGACGGCGGCAGGGTGGTCACCGAAGGTTAGAATCAGTCGAAGGGAGACTCGGCGACGGGCGCCTTCTTCGATAAGACAGGGAGTTAGCTCGTCGAGAGCGGGCCAGAGATTCCAGAAGATCTGAGTCGATTGGTCGGAGTCTCTCTTGCGAACGGTGCCGGTTGCACCATCGGGAGAGTGAACCTGGAGGGTTGGGTCCACCTCAGAGAAACGAGCGCCGATGATCGGCCACTCCTCGCCATCTTCGGCACTCTGCTCGGTGAGAAAGGCTGTAAGCAGTTGGGAAGAGCCTGCCGGGATCGTCGTCAACACATCAAGAGGAGTGCTGAGCGCGGGCCCTTCGACGATCGCGTCCATATCGATGATAGCCGCCGGAAACGTGGGGGCCGTCCAGATATGAGTCGCGATTTGAACGCCTTCTCGTTCTCCGGTGCCTGAAAGAAGGTTCCATCCGCCGACGGTAGAGGGCGTCCACTCCCAGGCGATCTGCTCAATCGCGGGTCCTTCGAAGATCATCTGATCTGAGGACGATCTCCAGGTGGGCAGTCCTGTTTCCAGATCGAGGTGGATCAAGTCTTCGGCATCGGTTGCTGACCAGGCCTCGGAGTAGGGCAACGGCGCTTCGCGGTCTGCGGTCAACTCGAATTCTGGCTCCTCGACCGGGCGTGGCCATAAGAAAGCCGCAGCGACGACGATGACCACCACCAGTGCGAGAAGTCCTCCCACAATTGTTTTTGTACGTGTTGGTCTCACTGCTACTCCTGATGCATCTTCCAGTCGTCTATACGTGGCGATTGTAGTGCAACCAGCAAAAGACTCAACTTTTCCGGTCAATCAAGGGGATGCGATGCAAATGCGGGTGTGATGGGAGCCAGTCGGGATGAGATTTCTCATGCCTTCACGGAGCGCGGACGTCCCCGTTCGCATCAAGCGAAAAGCGCTTTTTCTTCCATGCGGACGGGGACGTCCGCGCTCCTTTTAAATTCCGTTCTACGATCAATGTCACACGATACTCACGATCGCATCTCAATCCCCTACCCACCCAAAACGCTTCGAAAAGCCGTCTTTCTCCTCTCCGAGACCGCAGTTGTAGGTCTCGGGGAGGTGGCCGAGCGTGAGCGAGGTCGGAGGCCTGTCGCGAAAATCAGAAGCGTCTCTTTTTGAAGCTCTTCTAATTATTGGCGCGGGCCCCTCCGAGCCTCGCTATGCTCGGCCCACCTCCCCACGGCCTGAAAAACGGCCGCGGAGAGGAATAGTGACGAGGTCTCGAACGACATGAGTTCAGTCCGCATCTTCCTGCAAAGCCGCCAACGATACTGCGATGGACAATCTGCTAAATCGTCCTCGCTGCAGCCAATTATAGGTAGCAGTATCCCGACCAGGTTCCCCCGCAGACCCGGGGATAGTCCCACGTAGAGCTGTGTTCTGCTACACTCCGATAAATCCCGCAGACTCGGATAGTCCCCTCCGGAGAAGAAAGGAAAAAATGGTTAAAGTCGTCGCATGCACCCTTGCCGTTTTCTTTTTGATCGCCTGTAAAGATGTCGACGATGGGGTGTCTAATGCTTATCGAAACAACGATATCTCGGACGCCTCGCACACTGCAGATACATCATCGGACGAGGATACTTCGGACTCGGTAGATTCTTCTTTGGTTCCGACCGATTCTTCCTGGGGAAGCAACAACGATTCAGGTTCGGCCTGTGAGCTGATTGATGACTTTCCATGTCTTTTGGAAGATTGTTGCCCCGAGGGCTGCTACGCATCGCGGAACTATTGTCGATCTAGAAGATGAATGTCTGATTGGACGAGGTAGCCACGGCTGCTTGAGAGAAGGCTATGTGCAACCAGCACACAACTGGTACTGCTCGAAAGATGGTACGTACGGCGTTGTGTCAGATAACACTTTGACACCGGACCAATTAAAAGCAACGGACCTCGTCCCCTGTATGGATCAGATGGAGGATATGGGAGGATGGGACTTTTCAGATTGTGACCAATAACAGTACCTACTCAAAAGACTCGAGTCTTTCCCGCCGCATCCACAGATCTGCGATGACCTCGCGAGGCCGCCGCACTCTATTAGACCAGGCACCACCTGATAGCTCCTCCTTCAATCGTTTTTCTCTGCGCCTCTGCGTCTCTCCGCCCCTCTGCGATTGCTCTTGCCCTTGACCTTCTCTGTGCACCTTACCCTTGACCTTCTCCCCACCTCTCTTATCCTCGACTGGCTCTCCACCCACTCATTTCCTCCGAAGGAGTATCCTACATGACTACGAAAAAAGACTTCATCGTTGTACAGAGCACTGATTTATTGCCCGACGCCGACACCACCCTGGAGCATGGAATTGTCTTTGCCCGGGAGACCAATGGCCAGTTGATCAGCCTTCACCTTCACCAGGGAGATCCCGACGGCCCCCTGCCGGACCTGAAGAAGACGCTTGAGAAATGGTCCACCGACGGCGAAGACCTAAACCATAAGACCGTGGTCCACGATACGGGGGACTCTCCCAAAAAAGGCCTGTTGAAATCGATCAAGGAATTCGACGCCGATCTCTTGATCGTCGGTACTCGCCAGCAGAACGAGAATAAGAAGACCAAGACCAGTCGAAATAGCGTCAGTGAAGTGGCCGCCCTCGACGCCGACGTGCCCACCCTGGTGTTGCATCTCGGACAGCCGGGGCTGGTCAACGCCAAAGGAGAGCTGCAATTGCGCCGGGTGCTGGTTCCCGTAGGCGACGGAGAAGAGGCCCGCGACGCGATTCAGGGCATCACAAAGCTGCTCGATCGAGTGGGTGTGGACGACGTCGATCTATTCTTGCTGCGCGTCGGCGACGATGAAATACTGGAATACCTCACTCTTCCCGAGCGAGACGGTTGGCGCTGGCATCGAGAGACTCGCCAGGGCTTTGTCTCCAACGTCATCGGCGAGGTGTGTAAGGAGAAAGATATCGACCTGGTCGCCATGTCCACTCGTGGTCAAGACGGCGTGGTCGATGTATTCAGTGGAACTCACACCCAGAAGGTCATTCGTCGCGTCGCCTGCCCGGTGCTCGCGATTCCGATGAAATGAGCTTTTGCTACTTCTCGGAGTTTAGATGCTTCCCCGCGGCGACTTATCGATGGCTGAACTCTTCGGCCTCACCGATCCGGTGAGACGAGTCGGCGAGGCGAAGATGGCTCTCGGCGGCGACCCCTATACACCGCCTTCGCGGTGGGGGTTGTCGTCGATCGGTATTTTTCACCCCCGGTTGAGCGTAAAGACCTGGCTTGGATGGCGCCCCGACGACCGGCTGGTGCCGATCACCAACTTCTTCAACCGAACTCCTACTCCCGTCGACCAGGGCTGGTCGGTCAAAAAGACCCAGGTCACCGATTTTCGGGGCCACTCTCTTACCTACGACAGCCATAACGGGACCGACTTTGCGATCCCGGCGGCCACCGTCGTCACCGCTCCTGCTCCCGGTATCGTCCGTCGAATCAGCGACGAATTTCACCGCGGCGGTCTCAAAGTCGTCATCGATCACGGCTTTGGCCAGATCACCACCTGCAACCACCTGGGCCGCGCCCTGGTCGGCTACGGCGACCACGTCGTCCGCGGCCAACCCATCGCTCTGTCGGCCTACTCGGGGATCGACGCCATCGTCTCCTTTCCCTGGAGCGTTCCCCACGTTCACTTCAACTCCTGGGTCAACGGCGTTCCCGTCGACCCCTTCGCTGCCGACGACGAGGTCTCCCTGTGGCGAGTGCCAAACGACCCGAAGCCTTTTCGAAGCGGTGAAGATCAAGAGCCCGAAGAGATCGAGCCCTCGTCGTGGGACGAGGATGCGATTGATGAAGTCATCGCCGGCTGTATCGACCCGAGATGTCGCGAAAAACTCCGGTCCATAAACGACATCGACAGACGGGCGGTAGACACGATCTTTATGAAGAATTACTTCCCCACTCGCTTTGAAGTGGACGCCCCCATCTATAAAACACAATTCCAGCGCCGACCTCTTCTGGACCTTCCCTTTAGCGCTGCCGATTATGATGGAGTGCGCTTTTTATGATGACCCCCAAAAGTCTCCTTCGCTTCTCTCCTCTGTTGACCGTACCGCTGGCCATAGCCGTAGCCCTGACCATCACCTATACCGGCGGGTTCGGCGGGGCTTTTAGCGTCCCGCGGCTGCTCCTCGGTGTTCTGGTGGCCGGGCTCCTGGTGGCGCTGCCTTTTGTGCTTAAGAGCTGGAGAGGAATCGCCCTGAGTCTTGCGCTCTGCCTTGTGGTCGGCGGATGGTGGGCCAGCCATCAACCGTCCAACGACCGGCAGTGGTCCGAGCCCGCTTCTCGCACCGCTCACGCCACCAGCGACGGCAACCTGGTGACCATCCACGACGTGCGCAACTTTCGCTACGACGAGGACGGAACCTGGGAGGCCGACTGGTACGACGCCACCTACGATCTCAATGAGATCGAGCAGAGCTACTTTATGCTGACCACCTTCGGCTTTACCGGCGTGGCTCACGTGATGGTCAGCTTTCGCTTCGCCGGCGATCAATACGTCGTTCTCTCCGTTGAGATTCGCCGCGAAGAGGGCGAAGAATACGACCCCATCGGAGGCGTCTTTCGCCAATACGAGATCTTCTATACCGCCGCCGACGAACGAGACGCCCTCGCCCTTCGAACCCACGTTCACAAAGACCCCACCTGGATCATCCCGGTCAACGCCGGGCCCGAAAAGACGGGAGAGTTCTTTCTGGACATGGTCAAAGCGATGACCGACCTGCACCATGAACCACAATGGTATAATACGATCACAAACTCCTGCTCCACGAGCCTGGCCAAACACTACGAGCATATCAATGATGTGCGTCTTCCGCCGGACTATCGAATTCTGCTGCCGGGATTCAGCGATGAGCTCATCGCCGAGTTGGACCTTCTGCCGCCAGAGATGACCGTTGCCGAAGCTCGCGAGCAATTTCAGGTCTCCGATGTGGCGACGACGATTGCTGTGGACGAAAATTTCTCGCGCGCCATCCGCTCTTCGCGCTAAATGCTCTTCCCGCTAAATGAGGCCCGGCGCTCAATTCACTCGAACCACTCCAACAGCTCCTGCATGCGCTCCCGGTACACCGAGTTTCGCACATAATAGGCCATGCGATCGAATTTGGAGAAATCCACCCCGCCTGTGGTGTCGGGGGCTGGTCCTTTCTTTTCTTTTCGGAACGAATCGGCCACCTCCGGCGCCTCCTTCTGGGCCACCAAAAACCGGGCCACCGCCTCGCCCTGCCAGTCCCGAATCTGCCAGCCTCCACCGTCGGATTCGATGAGCCCCATCACAAAGAGGTTGTCGTATTCGGGATGAAAGATATTTAGATAGAGATCCGGAGCTTTTCCGCCCTTCCAGGGCAGGTATTTCTTGTCCAGAAAGGGGAAGGTCAACTCGTAGCCCGTGGCCATGACCACCAGGTCGTATTCGGCGCTGGTGCCGTCGACGAAATGAACCGTCTTGTCCTCGAAGCGCTCCACGTTGGTGCGGATCTCGATATCGCCGTGGCCCAGATGATAGAGGAGCTGGGAGTTTACGATGGGATGAGACTCGTAGAGCTTGTGATCGGGCTCGGGAATCCCGTATTTGCGCGGGTCCGGAGCGATGGTGCGAAGGAGTTTGCTGTCGATTCGCTGCTTCAACCAGATGGGCAATTTGATCCGATTGGAGCCGGCACCAAAGTCCGCCGCGGGGACCCCGAAGATATATTTCGGAACCACGTGGTAGCCCCGACGCATGGAGAGATCCACGCTCTTTGCCCGGTGAATGGCGTCCACGGCGAGGTCACATCCGCTGTTTCCGGCGCCGATGATCAATACTCTCTTGTCTGCAAAAATATCGGAGTTTCGATACTCGCAGGAGTGGATCATCTCTCCGGTAAATTCACCGGAAAACTCGGCCCAATTGGGATCGTTTAGATGTCCATTGGCGATGCATACCGCTCCGTAGCGGTAGCGCTCTCCGGTATCGAGTTCTACCAGCCAGTCGTCGCCGTCGCGCTCCACAGAGTCGACGGTGGCCCCGAAGCGAATCCGCTCATAGAGGCCGAACTCCTCGGCAAAATCGCGAAAATACTTTAAGATCGTGCGATGACAGGGATAATCCGCGGCCTCATCGGGGAGTGGAAAGTCGTCGAATTGAGTCGAGTTCTTCGACGAGATCAGATGGGCGGACTCGTACATATTGCTGTATTCAGCGTCGATATCCCAGACGCCACCGACGTCGTCGTGGCGCTCGAATTGATCGTAGAGAAGTCCGTTTCTGGCCATCGCCCGGGCGGTTGCAAGGCCGGCCGGACCGGCCCCGATGATGCAGACTCTATCGCTTCGATCCAGGGCTCCGTCCATCGTCCCCGGCGGCACCGGTTCGGTGACTTGAATGTCCGCTATACCGTTTTTTTTCGTGCTGCTAGGATGACTCATATACCACCTCCATCGACGGAGTTTCTGGGAATCGGCGACAATTTTGACCGATCGGTTAGTTTTTAGTGCGACGGTCAATGTAGCGAGTTCCCAGAATTTTTCAAGGACTCTTTCGGATCACGGTCCCCGCATCACCCGACTCAAAGGTAAAACCGATGATCGAGACCATCGATGCCATTCATCTGAACTTCGATTCGGGCAGTCTGGTTGCGTTGAACGTGATTCTGGGCCTGATCATGTTCGGCGTCGCCCTGTCGTTGAAGGTTTCGGACTTTCAATTTTTATTGAAGCGTCCCTGGGCGCCGATGGTGGCGCTCTTTGCGCAATTTCTCGTATTGCCGGCGGCCACCTGGGCGTTGACCCGAATTCTGGGACTTCCCCCGAGCATCTCGCTCGGCATGATTTTGGTCGCCTCCTGTCCCGGGGGCAATATGTCCAATTTTATCGCTCATATCACCCGGGCCAATACGGCGCTCTCCATCTCGGTGACCGCCGTTTCCACGGCCTGCTCGGTGGTGATGACACCGCTGAACGTTACGTTCTGGGGGTCGATGTCGGCGGACACCGCGGCGATTCTCACCGATCTCCACATCGCACCGATGGAGATGCTGGGCAATGTCTTCGTCATTCTGGGTATCCCGATGGTCCTGGGAATGACGCTTCGCGCCCGATACCCGAAGTTTGCCCTGCGCCTGGTGCGTCCTTTTAAGCTGGGCTCCATCGGACTCTTCGGACTCCTTCTGGTGGTCGCGTTTCACAACAATCTGGAAGTCTTTGCCGCGGTCATCGGGTTGATCTTTTTTCCCGTGGCCCTCCACAATGCGCTGGCCTGGACGGTGGGCTACGGCACCGCCATGATCGCCAGACTCCCCGGAGACGACCGGCGGGCGATCTCGATCGAGGTGGCCATTCAGAACTCCGGGCTCGGTCTGGTGCTGATTTTTGGGTTCTTTGACGGACTCGGAGGCATGGCGATCGTCGCCGGGTGGTGGGGAATCTGGCATATCATCGCCGGATTCTCGATGGCCTCATTCTGGAATCTATTGCATCGAAAGAGAACAACTCCCTTCACCGAGGCAGAGTCATGAGTTCACCTGTTGTTATGATCACCGGCGCCGGCGGCGGACTTGGATCTGCATTGGCCTGCGAGCACGGCTCGATGGGTCATCGACTGGCTCTGGTGGATCGCAATAAAGAAGCCCTGGAGCGGGTCTATTTGATGCTCCGCGCCCGGGGCCATCAGGCGCTGGCCATCGAGGCTGACATCACCGACGACGAGGCTTGCCGACGAGCCGTTGAGGACTCGCTGCGAGAGTTCGGTCACCTCGATATCCTCTATAATAATGCGGGGATTCCGCTTCGCTCCTCCTTTGACGAGACCGACGTCGAGGCTTTTGAGCGAGTCATCGACGTCAATCTGATGGGTTCGGTGCGCATCACCCGGGCGGCGCTGGAACCGATCAAAGAGCGAGGAGGGCGCATCGCCGCCATCTCCAGCGTGGCTGGTTTTGCGCCTCTGACCGGGCGAAGCGCCTACGCCGCCAGCAAACACGGAATGCACGGATTCTTTGAAACCCTGCGCTCCGAGGTACACTCCAAAGGGGTGTCGGTGACCATGGTTTGTCCCGGATATATCAGCACCTCTTTTCGCAAACACGCCACAGACGGCGCCTCGGAGTTGGCTCCAGGCCAGGCCGCTCGCCAGATCTATAACGGGGTGATGGAGCGACAACGATTGGTCCTGGTCGGCACCACGGCGCGCTTCTCCTGGTGGATCTCGAGGCTGGCCCCCAGGGTCTTTGAACGACTTATGCGACGCAGCGTCCGAGATGAATTTCCCGGCTGACCGCGCTCCTTGTTTATGGGTGATGGGTGTGATCGGATCCCGTCGGTACCGTTGAAATTTTTCATCATTTAACGGAGCTCGGACGTCCGACTCTCGATGACTGATGACATGGAGAGCATTAGAAATGACCTCAAATCACAGAAAATTCTATCCCCTGCTGGAGTCTGGCTTCACACCAAAATTGATTGATTTTGGAAAGTCCGCTATCCTCACCTCAACAGTGACCATCCCATAAAAATATACGTGGTGTAGACCACGACGCCGGTAAAATAGAGGAAGATGAATATGAAGTCGCTAATGTGGAAGGTGTTGTTGCCATTTTTGGCCGTGTTCGTTTTCGCCGCACCCGCTCTGGCGGCGACGGTCTCCGGCACGATCACCACCGCCGATGGAGCCGACCTGGGCGACGGCGGGATGGAAGTACGGCTGTGGGGTCAAACCCCCAAGGGCTATTCCATCTCCTATGAGATGCTGACCAGCGCCGGGGGAGCGTTTAGCTTCACCGACGTGGACCCGGGAAATTATAAGGTAAGCGCCCGGATTGGACCGGGGATCAGCGCCCCTTACGGCGACACCTGGTATGACGTAGAAGACCCTTATTCCGAAGGAATCTTCGGGTCCGATGCCGACGTCCTCGAGATCGATGCCGGGGATGTGGTCACCGGAATCGATATCGAATTGCCCATCACCGGGGGCTTTCACGGAAGCATCCACGGGCCCACCAACACCCCGGTTCCCGATGTCTGGGTCCGCGCCGAATCCCGCACCGACCACCGCCATCACCACAATGACCTGACCAAAAATTATATGCCCCGACACGGTGAATTCTTCTTTCGAGGACTTCGCCAGACTCACGACTTTCGCATCATCGTCTTCGATCCCAGCGGAGCCCACGAGACCCTGATCCTTCCCGACTCACTTGCCGTCAATAATGAGGCTCACCCGGACGTTGGAACCTTCCAGATGGTGGCCATGGGAGACGACCCAAATGAGCCCAACAACACCGCCCAGGAGGCCACCGAGATCACCGATCTTCCTTTTGAGAGCAACGAAGCGATCATTACGCCCCGGGGCTCCGACGTAGACTGGTATTGCCTGGACGTCGAATCGGGGGACCGCCTTCTGGCCCGGGCCTCCTCGCGACTCGACGTCGACGGTGACGTGCGGCCTCATCCCTGGATCGACCCGATCATGAGCTTCTGGACCGGCGACGGCTCCCAGATGCTCTTATCCAATGACGATGCCCCCGGAGAGAGTACCCGGGATAGCTTCATCGATACCGACTTTCTGGAGGCCGGTCGCTATTGCTTCGTGGTCAGCACCTACGGCGATCAGGACTGGCAGGGAACCGGCCAGGAGTCGGCCGGCCGATATACCCTGGAAGTAGAGATGGGCAATCGCCCGCCCTTCATCGAGGTCACCTTTGAACAGGACCCCGCCCCCCGGGCACCAGAGACGCTGGTAGTCGAAGAGGGCGACGATATCGTTCTGGAGCTCGTCTATGGAGATCCCGACGGCGATCCCTTGGACCTGACTGTCACCCACGTCAATAATAACGGAGACGACGTCGACGGCGAACTCATCGAAGTCGCAGGCGTAATGACCTATCAGTGGTCGGTCTCCGAGACCGCGGCACATAACAGTCCCCATGAGTTAACCTTTAGCGTCGATGACGGAGATCTCAGCGCCGAATATCCAATGATCGTGGAAGTGGACGCCGTTAATTTCCCGCCCACCACTCCGATTCCCTACTCTCCTATCGATGACGTCCAGGTCAATATCTTGGAGGTTCCCCTGGTGGTATTCAACGCCACCGATCCCGACGGTGACGACCTGGTTTACGAATTTGAGATCCACGAAGCCCAGGTCGCAGGCGATCCCGATCAATGGGGTAATGTCGACGAAAATAGCAACGACTCCCAGACCACCTGGACCACGGGACCCCTCTCCGATAACACCACGGTGTACTGGCGAGTCCGGGCCTTCGATGGAGATACCAATAACGGCTACAGTCCCTGGTCGGAGTGGGAACTCTTCTTCGTGGACACCGACAACGATCCGCCGGGAGTTCCACAGATCGTAAAGCCCACCCCCAACCAGATTGTCCTGGTGCCCACGCCTCGAATCTCCTCCACTTTGCCCGATGATCCCGACGGCGACCCGGTCTCGATCCTCTTTGAGGTCGCCGAGGCCGACGACGCCGACGTGATCGTAGCTGAAAGCGACGCCGTACCCGGAGGCTCCGCCAATACGGTGGAGTGGACCGTCGACCCCGCGCTACTCGAGGGCGAGTCCTATCTCGTTCGGGCCCGGGCCATCGACGACCGGGGCGGCCAGAGCGCCTGGTCCGATACGGTTCGCTTTCGCGTCCGCGCAGAAGGCGAAGCCGTCCCCCCTTATTTCGAAGATCATCTCGACGCTCAATGCTACGACGGCGGCCTTGATATCACCGCTCCCTTGCACTCTGTGACCGTTCTCAACATCCCGGCCAACGGCGAAGCCTTGAACTTCCACCTTCAGGTGCGCCGTGATGGGTCCACGGTCTATGAAAATACCGTCGCCCAGAGCGACGGCACTGAGACCGAGATCGCCATCGACGCCGATACCTTCTCCGAGGAGGGACATTATACGATCCGCGTCCGCACGCTCATCGGCGAAGATACCAGCCAGTGGACGGAGTGCTCGGCTTTCTCAGCGGGCTATGGCAGCGGCAGCGGCGACGGCACAGGAGATGGCTCCGGAGATGGCAGCGGTGGCGACGGCCAGGGCTCCGACGACTACGAATCCACCGGCGAGGCCGGATGTTTCTGCTCCGCCTCGGGCTCTCATACCCAGGGCGCCGGCTGGTTTGCCTTCTTATTGATGCTCGCCGTGGGTTATCGCGTTCGGCGGTCTTAATACCTAAGGCAACATCGGAGCGCGGACGTCCCCGTCCGCGTCGAGCAAAAAGCGCTTTTCTTTTCATGCAGACGGGGACGTCCGCGCTCCGGCTATCATCGTTCTCGCTTTTTACGATCATCGTCAGCAATCCAATCAAAAAACTGGAGAACCCGATGGAATTTTTGCA
>SKNI01000682.1 GCA_007120615.1 Myxococcales bacterium
CCTCTTCCTCGCAAGAGGTCGGGGTGCATCCACAGATGCCATCTTCCCCGCCGCCACCGCAGCTCTCAGGGCTGATGCATTGCGCGCCGCCGAAGTCGGTGCAATTTCCAATGCTTCGGGACTCCCCGCAAGAGTCCTGGACCATCAGGGGACCGCATTCAATTCCGGCCTCCAGACATAATTGCTCTTCGGTCTCCTGGGTGCATCCGCAGATGCCATCGTCGCCGCCGCCGCCACAGGTCTGGAATTCGGGACAGCTCTCGCCGAGGGCGTCGGCGCAGTCTTCAATCACCCGCTCTTCGCCGCAGGAGTCGTTGGTGGTGAGGGGGCCGCACTCGTATCCGGCGTCCAGACAAACTTCGGCGTCGCTGTTGGGCTCGCACCCACAGTCGCCGTCTTCGCAGGTTTCAAATTCGGAGCATTGAACGCCTCGAGCGTCTGCGCAGTCGGCGATCTCACGTTCCACGCCGCAGGAGTCGGTGACGGTGAGGGGCCCGCACTGGTATTCTTCGTCAGCGCATAACTCGGCGTCGGTTTCACCCGGACAGCCGCAAATGCCCTCCTGGTCGGAGCCGCAGACCTCATCATCTCCGCAAACCTCGTCGGCATCGCCGCAATTGACGGTGCGGGTCTCTTCGCATTCATCGACGAATTCGTGTTCGCCGCATTCAAAGCCGTTTTCCGAGCAGAATTCTTGATCTGTGAGGGCGTCGCAGGATTCACCGTCACCGTCGCTGTCGCCATCGCCGTCTCCATCACTATCGCCGGGGCCAAATCCGGGATCCCTGGGCTGTGGCTCTTCGCCGCAGGCGGTGGCGAGGACTACGAATGATAGAATGAGCAATAAGACCGAAAGTGAACGTGCCACGATTGAACCTCCAGGCGACCCAGATCGACAATAAGGGTGATGACTGTCACAAAAAGAAATATCTGCTCTGGAGTGTAGGTCAGAACGGTCGGCGGGGGCAATGGGCAACGAAACTTTCCCTTGCCATTTGGCACGGCGTGCTTAAAAACTGTGTCGCTACCAAATATAATGACTCCCCCCGACTTGATGAGATAAAATGGCCCGATCCAGGGAAAAACTCGCCTCCGTTCGCATTGATGACTCCATCGCCTTTGTGGGCATCGACGTTGTCGGCAAATCGGTCAATACCCTCTCCACTCCCATGGTAGAGCGCTTCGAAGAGATCCTGGAGACGGTGATTGTCGACGAGACTGTCAAAGGAGTGGTCATCCACAGTGAGAAGCCCGACAATTTCGTGGTGGGTTTCGATATTGAGGAGTTGCAGGGGTATTACGAAGATCCCGACGCACTCCGAGAGTTGGTGGCCAGAGGCCACGCTCTGATGGAGAAGTTTACCTCCCTTGACCTACCGGTGGTGGCGGCGATTCACGGCCAATGTCTGGGCGGGGGATTGGAGTTGGCGCTGGCCTGTGATTCGCGGATCGCCAGCAACGCCGATAAGACCAAATTCGGGGTGCCCGAGATCATGCTGGGGTTGATCCCCGGTGGTGGCGGAACCCAACGGTTGCCCCGGCTCATCGATCTCTCGGCGGCGCTGGATCTAATCCTGACGGGACGTCAGATCGATGCCGGTCGGGCAAATCGGCTGGGCCTTGTGGACGACGTGGTCCACCCCGGAATTCTTCTGGAGGTGGCCGCCGAGACAGCTCGGGAGCTGGGCGGAAATGATCACCGGTCCACCTCCTACAGTCAGAATATCGGGGAGGTCTTTCAGGATCCCGTTAAGCTGGCCGCCCGTACTCCGGCGCGGGGAATGGTGTTTAACCGGGCTCGTCAGGAGACCATAAAGAAGAGCGGCGGTCATTACCCGGCCCCGCTTCGGGCGATCGACGTGATCGAGACCGGCTTCTCGGAAGGGTTTGACGCCGGTATGCGCGCCGAAGCCGAGGCCTTCGTAGAGCTTGTACAGAGCGACGTGGCTCGAAACCTGATGAATATCTTTTTCATGCGTCAGGAGGTCAATAGCGACAGCGTCGTAGACGGTCGCACCCGACCGTTCAACGTGAAAAAGGTCGGGGTGCTGGGGGCCGGGTTGATGGGCGCCGGCATCGCCCAGGTCGCCGCGTTTAATGGTTATAATGTGCGCTTAAAAGATCGGGATACCGACGGGCTTGGCTGGGGGCTCAATTATATCAAGGACCTCTTTGATAAGCTGGCCCGGCGCAAAAAGCTCACCGAAGCCCAGGCCGACGTCTACTTCGGACGGGTCTCCGGGACCACGGGGTATGAGGGCTTTAAGAGCTCCGATCTGGTGGTTGAGGCGGTCTTTGAGTCCCTGGAACTAAAGCGCCAGATTCTCTCCGATATCGAAGCGCTGGGAAATGAAGATCTGATTTTCGCCAGCAATACTTCTACCATTCCGATAAGCGACATCGCCAAAAAAGCAAAACGACCGGAGAATGTACTGGGGATGCACTTCTTCAGTCCGGTTTATAAGATGCCCCTTCTCGAGATCATTCGGACCAAGGAGACCTCTCGAAAAGCGCTGGCCACCGCCCTGAAGGTCGGCCGGGATATGGGAAAGACCTGCATCGTCGTCGATGACGGGCCGGGCTTTTTCACCAGCCGGGTCATCGGGGCCTATATCAACGAAGCCGGTTGGATTCTTCAGGAAGGCGGCCGGATTGAAGATATCGACGGCGCAATGCGAGATTTCGGCTTCCCCGTGGGTCCGCTCAAATTGGTCGACGAGGTGGGGATCGACGTCGGTCAAAAAGCGGCCGGGGTTCTTCAGGAGTCCTTCTCCGATCGCTGGGACGCCCCCACGGCGCTGGCAGCGCTGGCCGAAGAGGGCCGAAAAGGGCGAAAGAATAAGCGCGGGTTCTACGATTATGCGGGCTCCGACAGCAATCAGCCCGACGAGTCGGTCTACGATGTTCTGCCCGGTGGTCGAGATCGACGGCGGGTGGATCGGGAGTTGGTCCAGCAGCGCTGTTGGCTGGCGATGCTAAACGAGTGCGCCTATGCCCTGGAAGAGGGCATCATTCGAAGTCCTCGGGACGGCGATATCGGCGTGATTTTTGGGCTTGGTTTTCCTCCCTTCCGGGGGGGGATCTTCCGACACGCCGACGATATCGGTCTTGAGAATATCGTCGAGCATATGACCCGACTGGCCGAACAATTCGGTCAGCGCCTCGCCCCGGCGGATATCCTCATCGAAAAAGCCACCGAAGGTTCGACCTTCTATTGAACCAGCAGCCGAAGTGCTCGCAACGCACTCGCTCTCTACCTATTTTGCTCTCTCTTTGAGGTTTAGTTATGGCCAAGAAAAACAAAAATTCCGCTCTCGGCGGTGACGATCCGGTCGCCATCGTCGCCGGCGTCCGAACTCCATTTGCCAAAGCCTGGTCTGAATTTAAGGACTGGAATGAGGCCGATCTGGGCCGCGAGGCCGTCGCCGAGTTGGTCAACCGGGTTGATATCGACCCCAAGATCATCGACGAGTTGATCTTTGGCTGCGTCTCAGCCCCCATGGACGGACCGAACGTGGGTCGGGAAGTGGTGCTTCGAAGTCAGCTCCCCCAGCATATTCCGGCGTCCACGGTGCAGATGTATTGCGCCTCCAGTGCCTATGCGGCGGTGCAGGGCATCAACTCGCTGTTGGTGGGCACCTCTCAGGTGGTGATCGCCGGTGGTGTAGAGTCGATGAGTTCCGCACGGGCGCGGTTCAGTCTTCCCTTGACCCATGCACTACAGGAGGTCGCCTCGGCTCGCTCTATTCCCGATCGTCTCAAGGCTCTGGGACGCATCAAAGCCGGCGATCTCAAGCCCGAGACCCCCGCCATCGAGGAGCCCACCACCGGCGAGTCCATGGGAGAGTCTGCCGAGGTCATGGCCAAGCAATATGGAATCACCAGAGAAGAGCAAGATAGCTTTACGGAGACCACCCATCACCGGGCAGCGCAGGCCTTTGAAGAGGGCAGGATGCCCGAGGTGATGACCCTTCTGACGGGCGATAAATTCGAAGTCGCCGTAGACCGAGATACAATGATTCGCCCCGACACCACTCAGGAGAAGATGGCCCGCCTGCGGCCTGTCTTTGACCGAAAGCACGGCACCATCACGGCGGCCAATGCCTCTCCGCTGACTGACGGTGCCTCCGCCGTCATGCTGATGAGAAAGAGCACCGCCAAAAAGCTCGGACTGGAGCCGCTGGCTTATATTCGCTCTTATGCCCAGGTGGGAATCGACATTGAGAAGCATAATCTTTTGCTGGGGCCGACGTTTGCCACGCCCATCGCCTTTGAGCGGGCCGGGGTGACCTTAAAAGATATGGATCTGGTGGAGATGCACGAAGCGTTTGCCGCTCAGGTTCTGGCCAACGTCAAGATCTGGGATAGCAAAGAGCTCTGTAACTCTCTGGGCCTCGACAAAGCGATCGGAGAGGTGGACCGTGGGACGTTCAACGTCAACGGCGGCTCCGTCTCCATCGGACATCCCTTCGGTGCCACCGGCGGTCGTATGATCATGCAATTGGCCGGCGCGTTGGAGCGACGAGACAAAAACCTGGGCCTCGTCACGATGTGCGCTGCCGGTGGTCTGGGTCTGAGCATGGTGTTGGAGCGCTGAGGGGGTTGAAGCAGGCCAGAAACTCGCTCTTGCCGTAGGCTTCGATACGTCGGCTGTCCTCCAGACGTCGAAAGCGATCCAGGACGGTAATCACCGCCA
>SKNI01000167.1 GCA_007120615.1 Myxococcales bacterium
CGTTCCTGCCCTCTGCGCCCTGACCTCCAGCGCCTCCGAGACCTCCATTTCCTCCATTTCCGCTTATAATTTCCGCGTTACGAAGTGCGACCTGACTTTCAACGATCAGAACGCCAATACTCGAACCTCCCCCATCTCCTCCCGCTCCGCCTGACCCGGCGCATCCTCCTGCTCCACCACCACCGCCGCCTCCTCCATCACCGGAGTCATCAACTCCACCACCGGCGCCACCCGCTCCACCAATCCCGTCTTCACCATCTTCGCCGCTACTGCCGGGCGCTCCCCTTACCCACCATCCATGCTCCAGAAAACTCCCATCTCCCGATGAGCCATCTTGACCATCTTGAACGGCAAAACCACTCTCGCCCACGCCCCAACGACCGATCGCGCCGCCGGCTGAATCCTGACCCTGGGAAGCATCCTGCAACCCATCTCTCGCCCCCTGTCCACCATCTCCTCCATTTGCGACCGGACATGCTTCATTTACCCCGCCAAAACCGAAGTCCCACTCGTTGACTCGCCCCCCATTTTCCCCCGGCGTTCCTTGCTGCCCATCATCTCCATCTTGTCCTGCAGTCCCATCACCCCCGGATCTGGCGCGGATGCGAACCGAACTCAACGTCACCGGACCACTATCAATGATCCTGACACCGTAATTCGTCATACCTCCCGAGACGTCGACCTCTATACCTATGATGGCAACGGATCGCCCTACACCGAGAATCTGGATTCCCGCTACATGTTCTTGGTCTCCCTCCACTTTGATGATTGGCCGAGCGTCCTGGCTTTGGAGATTTCTATCTACTCCACCGATTAATGCGATGCCCTCCTCAATGGTTACCGATTCGGTCCATTCTCCACCGCCCATCACGACCACTGCCGCTCCCTCAATCGAGTTGACCAAGTCCAGTGCGCGGCCCAGCGTGGCCACCGGTTCTTCTATCGTACCCGGTGCGTCGTCGGTTCCATCCTCGGCAACCATGACCAATGCATCGCAACGGACCTCACTGGAGATCACCGACCACGGCTCCTCCATGACACATTGCTGAGACTCACAGTCGACCACTCCCACCCCGCAGGGTCCGCACTCCCCACAATCGGTCGAACTCAACTCTTCGAAGGAGGGAATCTCCTCATAGAGAACGCACCCTCCAAGACCGATCGCCAACATCATCACCAATGATATTCTCTTCAAAATCGAACCTCCCAGACCGCTGACATGCTTGTGGAAGAAATACTCACTACTGGCACCGCCCGCTCTTCAATGGTTGATAGATCCCAGGCAGTAACGACGGCCCCCAGAACCAGCAGAGTGGAACCTCCATAAAGAAATATCCGACCGAGTCGCTGATTTCGCTCGATTTGGTCACGCTCATGCCGGTATTCTTGCATCGTTTCGACACCGTCCAACCCGTTGAAACCGCGGGAGGTGGCCATACCAAAGCCTGTTGCGCCCACCAACATAGCGACACCGCCACCAGCCAACCCGACACCACCCCATCCCCATCTCGACCACCGAACCTCTTCAATTTCCGGTCGCCTATTCTTCGCCTCCAAGGCCATCCGCTCCGCAGCAGATCGCACCCCCAGCGCCTCCTTCAGCCCTGCCGCGCGACCCCGCAGATCTGGCGACAGACGCTTTCCTTCCTCTTTTACGTCCAGTGCCTGGCCGTAGTAGAGATAGGCCTGTCGATAATTTTCGTTCTGATGGGCGGCGCGGCCTGCATTCCAGATGAAAATTGCATAGGGAGTGATCTCGAATGCCCGGCGAAATTCCACCGTCGCCGCTCCATATTCTCCATTCTCAAATAATAGTGCGCCTTCCTCCATCGACTCGACCGCGCGTGGAGGTATCTCCTCCGCCGAGACCGTCGATGCGATCAACATCCCCAGAATAAGGCACGCGACAATTTTGAATCTCCTCAGTCCACTGACCATAGAACAGCTCCCCCGATAGATTGTGATGGTTCGTCCTCTTCTTGTCGTGCTGTCTCCGCGACCGGGTCGGGATCAGGCTCCACCTTGGGTCTCCTGATTCTCCTCGATGCCGATGGTTGCGCCTCAGGCGCCGAACTGACCACCTCGAGTTCTGATTCGTCTGCGATTTCCTCAACCGCATCCGCATCCGTCTCCAGTGCCTCCTCCTGCTCGGCATGCAACTCGACGGGTTCAACGAGCTCAGGTGGCTGTTCTTCTGCCGTGATTTCAACCGGCTCGACCTTCGCCTTGGGTTCATCGCTCGCCGGTTTCTCGACAATTTCAACTGGCGCGAGAGTCTCTTCTGCAGAGATCTCTTGCCCACTGCCGCCCAGAGTCACGATTCCGACGAATCCCAGAAACCCAAGCGCCACCCCTACAAGCCCCCCGACCCACAACTTTTTTCGCGAAGGGCGAAGGCCAAGCGTCTTCTCGGAGGTCTCCTGCGGGTTAGCAGGTCGTTCTCGAAAATTATCCTCGGGTCGCCCAAGGGGATCATCGATACGAGGGACCGCAACGGAATCTGAAGTATTGTCATCGTCTTGCTCGAGGGGATCATCGACGAGAGGCAGGGCAACTTCATCTCGATGATTTTCATCGGGTTTCTCGATTGGTTTCTCGATTGGTTTCTCGATTAACCCCTCGATAATCATTGTTTTTTTCTGCAAAACCTCAGGTGGGATATCCCCGAACAGACTTCCTTCGCGCTCCGAACGTAACGAGGTTTCATCGACTGCTCCTCGTAGTGCTTCCACAAACGACATGGTATCGGGATAGCGATGCTCCGGAGTCTTCTCCAGGGCGCGCAAAAATACATCTTCGAACTCCGCAGAGACCTTCAACTCCGGTCGATAGGTCCTCAGCGGCAAGGGCTCTTCGTTGACATGACGCATCGCCGTCTTCATCGTCGTGGCCCCCCGAAATGGATTTCTCCCGGTCAACATCTTATAGCCCACAACCGCCATCGTATATTGGTCGACCCGACCGTCGAGATCGCCGCCTAATAATTGCTCCGGCGCCATATATTGCGTGGTCCCCACCAGCATTCCCGTTTGCGTCAAATCTTGGTACGTCCCCCCCCTTGCTCCAAGGACTTTGGCGATTCCGAAGTCGATGACTTTTACAAAATCCTTCTGCCCTGCCCGCTCGACAATCATTATATTTTTGGGCTTGATGTCGCGGTGAACCAAACCGTGGCTGTGGGCGTCGGCCAGACTCGCGGCGACCTGCTCCAGAATCGTGAGGGTCCGCGAAACGCTCAGCGTTCCTCGGGTCTCCAGAACCTGATGGAGGGTCTTTCCGTCGATAAATTCGGTCGCCAGAAATAAAAACCCCGTCTTCTCATCGACCCCAAAGTCGTAGAGCACCAGGCTGTTGGGATGGGTCAACCTCGAGGTCGTCCGAGCTTCGGAGTGAAACCTGGACTCCACCGCGTCTTTATCGCTTCTACCGGGCAATAAAATCTTTACGGCGCATCGTCTCTTCACCGAGAGTTGTATCGCCTCAAATACCGCTCCGTAGCCCCCTTTTCCGATCATCGACTTTAGCTGAAACCTCTCCGCGATGACTTTCCCTTCTAGATCATCGAGTCGCATCCTCACCCCTGGTCGTCATTCAGTGTCCGGTCCCGTGACTACGACCGACGACGACACCCCTGTGAATACAACTGCTGGTCCAGACCTGGTCTGTTCACTCTTCGTGAATACCGGAAGACCCCTTCATCTTTTACTGCGTGTTCCCCAATGGTATCAGCAGCGACGACACTTGAAAAGCTTCCGACGCATCTCCGGGTCGTTGAGTCGCCCAATCACTACTTCTTTCGACCGATCAACTCAAAGTCATCGGACAATTCTGGTATCAACTCACCTTCTGCATCGAGCATCCAGGCCAGGGCATTTCGCCTCGGGACCTTAACGATATCAGGCACTTCCAGGGTTCCGAAAACAAAATCCCAGATCGGCGAGGTGACCCCATGATTGAGTTTGGGTCTTCGATAATGGTGATAGAGGTGATGACGACGCGCCCATCTTCCGTAGCGTCCCCGCCCGGCGTGAGTGTGGAGACGTCGGTGAATCACTTCATACGTCACGTACATCGCCATAAAACCCAGCGCTCCCGCCAGACCCGGTTGGCCGAAGAGAAGAAATAACCCCGACCCCATAACCGTCCCGACCACTGCGGTAACGATGACCTTCTTATAGGTGGGGGCAAAATAAGAGACGTCGGCGTGGTGGGCGAGGTGTTCGACAGAGAAGGGATTTTTGGCGTCTCCCCGATGTCCCCACCCTCGATGAAGCCAGTACTCCGTGATGGTCCAACCCAGTGCGCCTACTACCAATGCCAGTAAATTGATCATAATGAGCGCTCCATAGCCTGTCGGTAAAAGGTAATCGTCGGCTTCTGATCGATGGCTTGCTCAACGGCAGCGGGCGCGGCCCCCCATCCCACCAGAAGGGTTCGCAGAAGTTCGACAAAGAGTTTATCGGGAGAAAGTGGCACCTGGGTGAGGCGCGTCAGTTTTTTGTGGGTCAGCAGTCCCTGCAGACCGGACCAGACGATGGCGGCCCGCTGCATTGCATCGCCCTCGCAGAGACTTCCATCGGCCTGAGCGTCCACCATCGCCATTACGAAGCGTCGAATCACCTTTAACGTGGGACCCACAACCTCTTCGGCGACGCTATCGTCCAGAATTGGATCCGGTCCCCCTACGAACAGA
>SKNI01000264.1 GCA_007120615.1 Myxococcales bacterium
GAAGCTGCCCGAGTCGTCGCGGGCTTTTCCCTCTTCTATCTGAACTGGACTCCGTCACATGACGACACCTTTTCTGTACCGATTTTTGCGGGGAATTCTGCGTTACGCGGCAGAGATCTATTTCTTCGATATTCAGGCCTCCGGTCAGGAAAAGATCCCGGAAGATGGCCCCCTGATCCTGGCTGCCAACCACCCTAATTCGTTGATGGACACGGTGGTCCTGGGGATCCAGACCGACCGCCAGGTGTGCTATATGGCCCGCAGCGGCCTGTTTAAAAATATTATCGTCCGCACTATCTTTAATCGCGTCGGCGTCATTCCCATCTACCGCACCGAAGAATTGCAGGGGGAGACTGAACGCAACCAGTACAGCTTCCTGAGGGCTTATGAAGTATTAGAAGAAGGCGGTTGTATCGGTATGTTTCCCGAGGGTAAGAACTCTCCCGATCGAAAGGTCCAGGAACTCAAAACTGGTACCGCCCGCATCGCCCTGGCTGCCGAAGATCGAAACGAATTCCAGTTGGGCGTAAAGATTCAACCCGTTGGCCTCAACTTCGAAGATCGAGAGCGCTTTTTGTCGAGCGTCCTGATTCGATTTGGCGATCCCATCGACAGCCGAGAATACGCCGACCTCTACAAAAAGGACACTCGTGAAGCGGTCCGGGAGTTGACCGGCCAGATTCAGCGCGACCTTCGTCAGGTAGCCACCCACATCGACGACGACCGCAATCACCAACTGGTGCGTGATATCTACCAAATTTACGGCAACGAGTTGGCCAATGAATTCATCGGTGTACTCGATATCGACCTGCGCCCCCTGACCCATAAATTATTTGATCGAGCCCGCGCCGTAGGTGGTCCCCGCCCGGATCTGGAGGACCGCTTCACCATCGAGCAGCACATCGCCCGAGCTGTCGATTATTACCAGAGAAATGATCCCGGGCTCGTGGCCCGTACAAGGATGGACATTCGCCGATACCGCGATCACCTCGATCAGGTTCGGCTCCGACATGAACTGATTGAAGAAGGGGTTCAACTGACCGGACGCCGCTGGGAAGCCGTCAAGCTCACCGCTTATGCGCTCATCCTCGGTCCGGCGGCGATCTACGGATTCATCAATAACGCCATCCCCTACGCCATCACCAACTTCGTCGTCAGTCGACAGCCGGACCGCGCCATGATCGCATTCGCCGGCTTTTTCACCGGCCTGCTGGCCTTTCCTCTCTTTTATTTCTTGCAGGGATGGGCCCTGTGGACCCTGACGGACCACTCCCTTGTAGTGGTCTTACTCTACCTCTTCTCCCTTCCCATTACCGGATTCTTCTTCCTGCGGTGGTGGCGCCAGATATTGACGTATCGAAATACAATTCTGTCTCGTACCCTCTTTCGAACCCAGAAAAACTTGCTTGAGACCCTGGAGAACGAACGACAGGATTTGATCGACAGATTCGAAAAACTCAAGGATCAATATGTAGAGGCCCGGCTCGCCAAAAGAGAGCTACAGCAGGCCGCCCGGGCCGAACTCAACGCTTCCGCCGAGGAGAGTTCAGAAGTCCCCGCCGAGAGTTCCCTGGGGGCTTCTCCCTGATTTATTCTCCGCCCACACCCGGATTCCATCAAACCAGTTTTTCATAAAAAACAAACCAGTTCTTATCTTATCAAAGGTAGTAAAATGACTGCAAAAGTATTCGTCGTCGGTGTCGGAATGACACCTTTTGAAAAGCCCCAATCCCGAGACTGGGATTATCCCGAAATGGTCCGCCTGGCCGCCACTGACGCCCTGGAAGACGCGGGCGTAGACTTCGATCTTATCGAAGCGGCCTTCGCCGGTTATGTCTACGGCGAGTCCACCAGCGGCCAGCGAGCGATCTACGAGATGGGCCTTACCGGCCTGCCCATCTACAACGTAAATAATAACTGCTCCACGGGCTCCTCGGCCCTGATGCTGGCTGCCCAACTGATTCAGGGCGGCGTCATCAACTGCGGCCTGGCCGTGGGGTTTGAGAAGATGACCAAAGGGGCCCTGGACACCTCCTCGGCGGGACGAACCAACCCGCTGGGACGCCACTTCGAGACCATGGCAGCGCAGCGCGGGTTTGAAAAAGCGCCTCCGGCTCCCCAGATTTTCGGTAACGCCGGCATCGAACATATGGAGCGCTACGGCACAACTCGTGAACACTTCGCCAAAATCGCTCATAAAAATCATCTCCACTCTACCAAAAACCCCCGGTCCCAATTCCAGGATGAATATACCCTGGAGGAGATCCTCGACTCTCGTCCCATCCACGGTCCGTTGACCATGCTTCAATGCTGTCCCACCTCCGATGGAAGTGCTGCTGCGGTCGTGATGAGCGAGGATCTGGTTAACGAGCTTGGACTTCACGACCAGGCCGTTGAGATCGCCCATATCACCATGACCACCGACTTGCCCTCTTCTTTTGAGGACAGCGCGATTCGCCTTGTGGGCTACGATATGAGCCGAAAAGCCGCTCAGCAGGTCTATGATGCGACCGGGATTACCGCCGACGACGTAGACGTTATCGAATTGCACGATTGCTTCTCAGCAAATGAACTCATCACCTACGAAGCCCTGGGACTCTGTGAAGAGGGCAAAGCGGGACGCCTCATCGATGACAACGACGTCACCTACGGAGGCCGCTGGGTGGTCAATCCCTCAGGAGGACTCATCTCCAAAGGCCATCCCCTGGGAGCCACCGGCCTTGCCCAATGTGCCGAGTTAAACTGGCAACTCCGTGGCCTGGCCGATGACCGACAGGTCGACGGGGCTGAGATCGCTCTTCAACACAACCTCGGCCTTGGCGGCGCCTGCGTCGTAGCCCTTTACCGCAAAAATTAGAGATCGATTTATGACATCCACACCCGACACCGATCACGCTCTTCGCACCATCAGCGATGATGGCTCATTTCGAGTCCTGATCGCCTCCACTCTCCAGACGGCCCGGGGCGTCCTCGACGCCCAGGCCCCCGGGCCCGAACTCCGTCCACTGGTAGGCGATCTGGTCAGCGCCACCGTTTTATTGCGCCTGACCATGTCCCCGGACTACCGGTTGCAGGCCATCCTGCAGAACCGGTCTGCGGGCAATATCGTCGCCGACAGCCATCCCGATGGAACCACCCGGGGGCTCGTTCGTTTGAAGTCTGGGGCTCCCATCGAGATGGGAGAGTCCACTCATTTTAGCGTCCACCGAACCATGTTCGGCGGTGATCTCCACCAGGGTGTTGTCGAAACCAGCGCCAACCAGAGCCTGGCCGACGTCGTCGCCGGTTACCTCCATCGAAGTGAACAGATCTCCTCGGTTGTGGGCCTCTCTCACTCCTTTGACGGCGATATGCTCGTCTCCTGCGGCGGCTATATCGTTCAACTTCTACCGAACTCCGATGAAGCCACCCTGGCCCTTATGACAGCCCGCCTGGAACAATTTCCTCCCCCATCGGAACTCTTTGAAACCTGCGGCCACGATCCTGAAGCGATCGCCCGGGAACTCTACGGCCCGATCGGCTTTCACACCCTGGGCACGGATCAATTTCACTCCGGATGCCTCTGCAATAAAGACCGGATCCTCGACGCTCTCGCTACCCTCTCCCAGACGGAAATCGAAGAGCTGGCCACCGACCAGTTTTTGGAAATCGACTGCGAATATTGCACCACCACCCACCGCATCGAAACCGCTCTTCTCTCTCAACCTCAGGCGCCGTGACCGGTCTGAATTCTTGCCCCGAAGGTCAAGGGCAAGGGAAATCGCAGAGGGGCAAAGGGCGCCAAGGACGCAGAGGAAGGGCAAGGAAAGGGGGGAGTTATGGGCCGGTTGCCAGGTTTTTTTCGGCGGAAACTCTTCGGGCTTTGGGTAGCGTGGAGTGCGCTTCAGTCCGACCCCGGACCGCTTCAGTTCCTCGATCGTCTCATCCACAACAGGTCAATCTCTCACATCGTGAGCTCGGCCTCATCATCGTCGAGGTCGATCGTGAGATCCGGATCTCCGAAGGAAGTTCCGATGGCCACTGCAGAATGGACCATCAGCGATTGCACCGGCACAAACCGGGTCTGATCGGCGACCTCTTCGAGACCGATACTGGTCATCTTGCCGTCTTTGAGCGCCACCATCCGCCCGAAACGCCCCTCGGCGACCAATTTGGCGGCGAAGATCCCGAAATTCGTGGCCAGAATCCGATCGAAGGCCGTCGGGGTTCCCCCGCGCTGAATATGACCGAGGATCGTGGTGCGAACTTCGCTGTGAATCAGGCTCTTTAACTCCTCGGCCAGATAATTTCCCACGCCCCCGAGTCGAATCGGATCGGGGCTCTCCTCGATGGTCTCTCTCACCACCTGATCGCCGCCCTTAACCTTGGCTCCTTCGGCGATGACGATGATCGTAAAGCGCTGACGGCCCTCTCGTTCGCGACAAACCCTGGCCACCTCTTCGACGTCAAATGGAATCTCCGGCAATAAAATTACATCCGCTCCCCCTGCCATCCCGGAGTGAAGTGCGATCCAACCCGCATAGCGACCCATGGTCTCCAGAATCATCACCCGCCCGTGGCTCTGTCCGGTGGTCTGCAGACGGTCCACTGCATCCGTTGCAATAGCCACCGCCGTATCAAAACCAAAGGTTCGGTCGGTGTGCATCAAATCGTTATCGATGGTCTTGGGA
>SKNI01000388.1 GCA_007120615.1 Myxococcales bacterium
GCCCCACTCCAGCGATGTGATCCACCGAGATCTGAAACCGGAAAACCTGATGTTGGTCCCCATGAGCGATGGTCGAATTCAGACCAAAGTGGTGGATTTCGGGATCGCCCACGCTCTGCAGACGGAGACCAAATTAACCCAGACCGGATCGGTTTTTGGCACGGTTCAATATATGGCGCCGGAGCAGGCCCGTGGGGCGGAGGTCGGCCCTCCCACCGATGTCTATGCGCTGGGATGCATCCTCTTTGAGTTGTTGACCGGACTCTTGCCATTTACGTCGGATAGCGCGATGGGGATGCTGATGGCCCACGTTCAGGAGCCGATCCCGGCGCTGGCCGATATTTTGCCCGGTGGCGAGGACGTTCAAGAACTCTCGGAACTGGTCATCTGGATGATGCAAAAAGAGCCCGAAGATCGACCGGCGACGGTATTAGAGGTTCGCGATCGGCTCGAGACGTTGCGACGAAGACATAATCATTCTCTGGTGCGCGTGAATGTGTCAGCGCCTCCGGAGCAGATGTTTGACGCATGGCTTCTGGATGCTCTCGGGGAAGGCTCGGTGGGCAACGCCACCAGCGACGTAACCGCGACCCGGGATACAGGCGTGGGGTTTGCCCATCATCAGACCAATGACTCGCTGGCCGATCCCTTTGCGGGAACGGCGGTTGATTTGACCGGAGAGGTCCACGCTCAGCAGCAAGCCAGTGCAGTCCGGGGACAAACGGCGCGCTTCGGAAGCGGGATGACCTCGGAGATGGAGGTTCAGGGAGAGGGTAAAAACTCGTCGACAAAGATGGCGGTGATCGCCCTGATCGTCGCTTCGGTGGCCGTAATGTTTTTGGCCGCTGCGGTCATCTTCATGATGGGACAGGACTCTTCGGAGCAATCCTCAGCGGAAGGGCTGGCTCTGGAGGCCGAAGAGGAACTGATGGGCGATGAGGAGTTGATCGGCGATGACGGTCAGCAAGACGATGACGATCTGGCCGATGACGATCTGGCGGGTGGTACCCTCGCCGGAATCGAAGAAGCCGGCGACGATGAAGGAGAAGATGAAGAAGTCGAAGAAGAAGCGGAAATCGTCGAAGAAATAGAGCAAGAAGAAGAGGCCCAACCGGAGCCGCCCCGTCCAACGCCCACGGCTACTCCGCGACCCACACCTCGTCCCGCCCCCACTCCCAGGCCGCCGCAGCCGGAGCCGGAGCCGGAACCTACGCAGCAGGCGCAGGAGGAAGAAAGTTCGGAGCCCTCTCGGCCTGCCTTCCAACCGTGGGCTGTGGACTAATATGAATGTTTCGGGTTATAAAATCTTATGTAAATCTCAATTCCCCAGAACTTCGCTAACCCTGGATGTGGTCTTATGACGTCGAAATCAAACTGGATCTTCTTGCTTGTTTTTGCAGTGACCTTTGGCTGGGCTGGCCTGGCTGTGGCCGATTCCGGAGACCCGTCGTCGGAAGCCATTCAGGAAGCGCAGGAGGCTTTCGAACTCGGGGCCCAATATTATTACGAGGATAATTTCGGGCGGGCGATCGTGGAGTTTCGAAAAGCCCATCAGGCCCATCCTCACCCGATGTTTTTGCATAATATCGCACTGGCCAATAAACAACTGGGTCGACTCGACCGGGCGCGAGAAGCAGCCGTAGAAGCGGAAGAGATGTCCGAAGAGTTGCCCCCGGAGACGGCCGCCAGAAATGTTGGAATTGTGGCCGGGGCAACGGGAGTATTGACCGGCCGACAGGTCGCAGAAGACGTCGCAAGCAGCCAGCCCGTCGAGGACGATACACCGGGAACACCACCTGAGGAGCCGGTAGCTGATTCAGGAGGCTTTGGCCCTCTTGGATGGGCCGGTGTGGGAGCGCTTGCGGTAGGTGTAGGAGCGCTTGGCGGGGCCGTGGTGATCGATTCTCAGATCAGCTCCGAGCTAGACGGACTTAACTCCGGCGAGTCTCAGGAACAATTCGATGCCACCATCGCGGACCTCGAAGGAAAGCAGACCACCGGTCAGATTCTATTATTCTCCGGCATCGGTCTCTCCACGGTGGGAGCCGGATTGTTGATCTATGAGTTGGTCTCCGGTGGGAGTTCCTCGGATCAGCAATTGTCGTTCTCCCCCTCATTTCATCGACCGGGGATGGAAGTTCAATTTAGGTGGTAGGCCGTCAGTGTGCTCTTACCAGCGCCAGGTCGTAGCAAATGCGGTGGGGCTGACCGAGAGGGAAAGCCCGGCCTGTGGAGCGCTGGAATCGTCAGCGCTGAGATCGATGAATTGCAGAGCAATTCCGGTGGCCAGAAATATCCCACCAGCGCCATAGAGTATCGCGGTGCGAAGTCGAGCGGAGTCGGCCTCACTCTCTAATTGTGCGAGTCGGGCTCCGTCGCCCTGCCCATAAGCGGCGGCGATCTCGCCGGTGCGATTGCGGGAACTAAGGTCTGAGAAGCCCCCGCCGATGAGCACGGCACTGCCAAGACCGATGGCGCCAAAGCCCGCCATAGCTATCCAGTCCATATCGGAGGGAGCGTCGTCCTCAACTGGGGTGATCTCCGGCTGAAGTTCGATTTTTAGAGTGGTTTCCTGATGGGAGCTGACCGAGACGGTCTCTTGATGAGATTGGAACCCATCGAGGGAGACGGTGATCTGGTAGTCATCAACTCTGCGCTCTTCTTCGAAGGGACAGGCCGAGGATTGCCCGTCGATGTTCAGCACAGCACGTTGCGGTTCGCATAAAATGGTGAGTTTGCCCATGGGGACGCATTCTTGGATTCGAGAGAGCCCCCGCTCGAGACGCTCGGAGATATCGTCGCTCAATTCATCGCGACTCTGAAGAGTTTCGTATTCGTAGAGGGCCTGTTCACAGCGTCCCCAGTCCCCGTAGGCACCGGCAATGCTGAGGGCGATGCGAGGATGATCGATGATCTGGCGGGCTTCTTCCAGTTCAGCGATCGCCTCATGATATCGCTCTTCTTCCAATAAGGTTCCTCCTTGTTGCAGGTGGCCCTGGAAGCGTTCGATCTCTTCGGGGGTGGGGTCCTGAGCCCACGCCGGGGAGGGATCGATGATGGAGGCGGCGAAGAGAGATATCCCGGCGGCCAATAATAACGACAAACGCATGATTCATCCTCAATCAGGTAAGAGCTCATCGACCATTCGATCGATGGAGAGATCCGGGGATTTTTCCGAGTCGGACTCGTCGTTTTCAACGGGGCGGGTTGGGGCCACCTTCGTGGCGGGACGAGGTCGCTCTCGGCGTTCAGCGCGGGCCTCTTCGGCGGGGCGAGAGGGCTCATCGGCGACAGGCTCCAGGGCAAGTGAGATCCGGGAATTACTGTCATCATCGATCTCGATGAGTTGTTCGACATAGCCTTCTTTTTCAACGCGAAGCGTAGTGGGCAGGGCGCTCTCATCGATCTCGAGATCCAGTGAGGTCGCCCCCAAATTCTGGTCATCCATCCAGACGGAGGCATCGCTGGGCTCGGTTTTCAGGCGAAATTCCAGAACGAACTCTTCTTCATCGCTGGGGTCATCGAAGACAAACTTGTCCGCCGGCTCTTCGGCAGTCTGGGATTCGGATTCGGATTCGAGCGGCGGCTCCTGAGCAACCACGTAATTCTGATTGGAACCATCTTCGAGTTCGTCGTTTGCGGTGACCAGAAAAAACGCCCCGACGGCGAGCACCAGGCCGACGCCGAGACCACCGGCCAGCAACCCGGCAGGCCTAAAGCCCGGTTTGGACTTTGTCGAGGACGTCGACATGGTGGAGGTTTGTTTCTTCTTCTCCGGCCGTGGTTCGGGCTCTGGAAGTTGATTGGGGATGTCTTCGGTGGTTTGATCCAGGGGCATCGGATCAATCGGATCAATGCGGGTGGGTCCGGGATCGAACTCGGAGGCAACGGGCTGGGAGGCTTCAAACATGGTGGTCGGAGCCGCCTCAAAGTCATCGAAGTCCCCGGCCGGATCAGAGAATTCCTCATGCTGCGGCATCTTGCGCAGCATATCGAGGCTCGTCTCGGTGCCCTGAGCAGCGAGTTGCTCCAGAAGACTGGGCGACGTGTCCGGGGAGGGGCCGGGGATCTGACCGGCAGTCAAGATGAGGTCGGCCGGCGTTCCCTGGCGGGCCTCGCTCAGCGCGGTGTACATGGCGTCAGCATCGGCGTAGCGGTCATCGGGGTGCTTGGCAGTGGACCGTCGAATCACCTCCCCCAGGGGTGTCTGGGCGACGGTTCGGGGGATGACCACTGGTTTTTTGAGGTGAAAAAGTAGAGTCTGGGCCATGCCATCACCGTCGAACACCCGTTGACCGGTGAGCATCTCCATCAACACCAGGCCTGCGGCGTAGACGTCGGCAGCCTTTTTGTTGATCTGCGCCGACTGCAACATCGTCTCCGGAGCCACATAGGAGGGGGTTCCGGTGAAACTTCCGGTCGCAGTAAGGCTGGCATCCTTGGAGTCGATCAATTTGGCGATGCCGAAATCGAGCAATTTAACGGAGTCTTTTCCGCGTCGGGTCTTGCCGACGAAGACATTGGAGGGTTTAAAGTCTCGGTGGACGACCTCCTGGCTGTGGGCTTCGGCGAGTCCGTCCAGCATCTGAAGTCCGATCTCAAAGACTCGGCCGGCAGGAAGAGGGGCCTCACGGGCGATGATATCTTTGAGTTCCTCTCCCTCCAAAA
>SKNI01000532.1 GCA_007120615.1 Myxococcales bacterium
GATATGAGCAGGTTGGGGTTGGAAAGCCCTACTTTTGAGCCGAAAGTCTCCGAGCATATCGACGATATCATCGAGATGGTTCAGACTCTGGTCGACGATGGCTATGCTTATGAATCGCAGGGCGACGTCTACTATCGAGTGCAGAGCTTCGACGGATATGGAAAGCTCTCCCGGCGAAAGTTGGAAGATATGGAGGCCGGTCGCTCGGGAAGGGTAGAAGAGTCCGATAAAAAAGAGCACCCCTTCGATTTTGCGTTGTGGAAGAGCTCTACCGAAGAGCAATTGGGCTGGGATTCACCGTGGGGGCGCGGGCGTCCGGGGTGGCATATCGAATGCTCGGCGATGAGTATGAAATACCTCGGGGAGTCTCTCGATATTCACGGTGGGGGTCGGGATTTGATCTTTCCACACCACGAAAATGAGATCGCCCAGTCAGAGGCGGCCAGCGGGACCGATCCCTTTGCCAACTTCTGGATGCATGTGGGCATGGTCAATGTCGCGGAGAAGACCGAAGACGGCGACGTGATCGAGCGCAAGATGTCGAAGTCGCTGGGTAATTTCTGGACCACGCGGGACGTGCTTCAGGGCTATCATCCGGATGCGATTCGGTACTTTATGCACACCGCGTGCTATCGAAATCAGATCACCTACGCCATTGAGAATCTGGAGGAAGCCACCCATCGGGTGGAGTATCTCTATACGACGTTGCACAGGCTCGACGAGGCGCTGGAGCGGGCCGGGTTCGACGCTGGTCTGGAAGAGGACGGCGGCAATCCCCCGGAGGAGACGAAATTTGTGCCCGGGCTCGAAGAGTTGGTCGGCGAATTTATGGACCGCTTCGACGAAGTGATGGCCAATGATATCAACACGCCGAGGGGGCTGGCGGTGATCGCGGAGTTGGCCCGCGCAGCTTGCGAGGCGACCCAGACCAAGGACACGCTCGGTGGATACTGGCCTTATACGCTGCTTCGAATGCGGCAGAATCTGACCGATGCCGGCTCCATTCTGGGGATCTTGCAGCGAGACCCGCAGGTGGCTTTAAAAGAGTTGCGGGAGCTTCGCATCGAAGCCCTGGAACTGGATCCGGAAGAGATCGACGAGAAAGTAGCCGCTCGCGAGAGCGCCCGGGCCGAAAAAGACTGGGCCAGGGCCGATCAATTGCGAGATGAGCTCGATGCGATGGGAGTAGAGATCATGGATTCGCCGGAAGGGACGACCTGGCGAGTTAAGTGATGGGCGTGATCCCAGGCCCGTCGGTCGAAGGGTGGTTCGACCCTTCGACCGACGGACCTGGATCACACGCTAAAAGTGATAACTTTCTTTACAAACGGCCGGTTCTGGGGGAGAGTTCTGGGATAAGCTAACAGTCGAAATAAAGAGGTCGTCGTGACTAAAAATCCTGAAGTCGAATCGCACCAAGAATCGCACCAAGAGCATGATGAGGAATGGTTCTCCCAGCGCGGGATCACCGATGAGAGGGTGATCGAGGCGCTCAACGAAATCCCACGACAGAGTTTTATCAGTCTCGGGGACGACGAGGATGGAGAGCCTCTGCCGTCGTCGGCGCTTCCGCCGCTGGAGGTGGCCGGCAAACTCCTGCAGGCGTTGCAGATCAAGGAGGGCGCAAAGATCCTCGAGATCGGCACCGATACGGGGTATCTCACGGCGTTGCTCGCCAATCTCACCGATGAGGTTTATACGGTGGAGCGGCGGCTCCCGTTGGCGAAATTGGCCGAGGGTCGCCTTGAGAAATTGGGTATTGAGGGAGTGGAGATTCTCTACGGCCCGCGACTTACGGAGTACGCCTTAAACGCTCCCTACGACGCAATCCTCCTCTCCGCCGTCGCCCCCAGGGTTCCCACCAAGCTCAAATCCAGACTGGCCGTGGGCGGTCGCATGGTCGTTCCCATTGGAGAGGGCGATAAGAATCCCGAGATCATTTGCATCCGCAGGGTTGATGAAGAGGTATTTGAGCGACAGTCGCTGGGGCAATTGAGGTTTTCTTCCAAGCTCGGTGATATTCTGGTGGAGTTGGGCGTCGCCGACCGAGACGATATCGAATTGGCCGCCCTGGAAGCCGATGCCAGCGGGAAAAAGTTGGGCGAAGCGCTTCTGCAATACGCTCAGATTCACGAGCGAGATCTGGTGCGAGCGCTGGCGATTCAGCGTGGCTTTAAGCTGGCCCCCGTGGATACGCTCTTGAAGATCAGCGATCACGAGTTGGCCTACTCCGTGCCCCGGGCCTTTTTGGAGCACCATCAGATCTTGCCGCTGGTCATCCGAGAAGGACGACTCAGCGTCGCCACCGTGGACCCCGACGCGCCGGCGATTGAATTGGCCCGGATCCTCGACGCCACAGACGTCGATATTTACCTGGTGACGTCTGCCGAGTTCACCCGAATCTGGGATACGATCCTGGAGGGTCGCAAACCGCGGGCGAATCGGGAAGACAACCTCAAGAGTCGGGTGGAGGCCAAATTCGAGCGGATTCTTAGAGCAGCGACTCGGGTCAACGCCGCGACCATTCATATCGACAATCAGCCCCAGGGCTCTCGGGTTCGGTTTCGAATCGACAAAGAGTTGCGCGAGATTCGGGAGTTCTTCTTAGAGCCTGCGGAAGTGGCGTTTTTGATCGAGTTTTTGAAGATGGAGGCTCATCTGGAGGTGCTGGAGCAGCAGATTCCTCAGCGGGGTCGCTTCTCCTGGGTTCGGGAGCCGGTGACCTATCATATGAACGTCCATATTATGCCGTCGATTATGGGTGAACAGCTCTCGCTGCAGCTTCTCTCCCACGGGACCGAGTCGCCCACCCTGGAGCAGGTCGGGTTTCCGGAAGATATCATCGAGACCATCGACGAACTCTTCAAATTGCGACGGGGACTATTCTTGCTGGTCGGCCCCCGGCATATGGGCAAAAAAGAGACCCTCTACGCCCTGCTGCGGCGGTTTGCCGCCAATGAAACGCTGAAAGTGGCGATGTTAGAAGAGGATATCATCTGCCCGATTCCCAATGTTCAACAATCGCTGATCCACCCGGAGGTGGACTTCGGCTATCGAGAAGCGATGTACGAGTTTGCCCGATTCGATGTCGACGTGTTGGGGCTCGGCGAGATTCCCAATCCCCAGACGGCCCTGGAGGCGTTGAACGTGGCGCGCCGAGGCATGATGATGATTGGAATTCTCCATGGAAAGAGCGCCCACTACGTGCTTCGAGGACTCCGCGAATTTGGAGTGCCGGCGGAGGCCCTGGCCAACGGAGTCACCGGGATCTTGACCCAGCGACTGGCGCCGAAGATCTGCGATGGCTGTCGAGAGCTTTATAAACCGCACTCCATCGACTTAAAGGCGCTCTTCCCCAATGGGGCGCCCATGGGCTTTAAAGCCTATCGGGGCAAGGGTTGCGCAGAATGCAGCGGTACCGGCATCAACGGCCAGGTCCCGGTTCTGGAAGTGCTGCCGATGAACGATCCCCTGCGGCGGGGAATCACCGGCGATGAGCCCGAAGAGACGCTGCGGCGGATCATTCTGGCCTCCGGGGGAGATACGATCTCCGAATATGCCGTGAGGTTGGTTCGAGAAGGGCAGATTCCGCTCGAGGAATTGGCCAATTATATCCCGCTCAAGCCGGAGTGAGTCAGCTGGGCGCTTCAGAAGACAACGCCCAGGATGAGCTCCGGCCAGACCTGGTAGTTGGTGGTTTGCAGGGAGAATAGGGGCTCGTAGGCCCCGTCGTTCTCGTACATTCTGGTGATCGAAAAGCCGATGATGGGAGCGAAGCGGGGATAGATACGCCAGCCCAGGGTCGTTCGAAGTTGTTGGATGGGGCGACCGCGCTGGACCATGCGTCGGAGGTCGTTGGTGAAGACCATGGTGGCCAGGTCGATATCGCCGAAGAGATTTTCAGTCAGTGGGAGGTGAACACCGGCATTGATGCCGAAGGTGCGGTTGTCCTCACCTTCCGATTGAGCCAGGGTCCGCTGGCCCAGGGTGAATCCGTAGCGCAGTCGTTTTCCGCCGCCCCGCACGCCGAGGTAGGAATACCCGGGGGTGCCGCTCCAGGCCCACAGCCGAGGGGGATAATCGAGTGAGATATTGACCAGGCCCACGGGAACGGTCGCGGAGCGAGAGATGTTGACCAGCCCTAGTTGAACGCCCCGCACTTCCCCTGCGACGTTGAGAAGGCCGAGTTGCAACCCCGTCCAGTCGCCGGCGACGTTGTTGATCATCGAGGTTTGAAATCCCCGACCGTGGTCAGCGTAATTGAAGAGTCCCGAGGCTTGAAGCCCGCGGGTTTCTCCATCGACGGCGTTGAAGAGACTGGCGAATTGATTGCCCTGGAGTTCGGCAGCTCGATTTCCCGCGGCGGCGATCTGAGTGCCCCGAAAGGGGCCGTCGATCCAGTTGGCGAACATGGCAATCTGGACCCCTGCGCCGTAGTCATCGACGAAATTCAACAGGCCGATCTCGAAGCCGTCGAAGGAGTCGTTTCGACCGAAGAGGTTGATCGAGGTTCGGGGGACATCGAGGTTTCCGCCGGCGAGGACTACGCCGGGTAGCAGGGTGAAGCGGGTTCCCCGCACGATGGGGTAGCCCGAGCGAGGCTCCGGCGGATCGTCTCCCCACTGCGCTTCTTTTACGCGAAGAGCATCCTGTTCTATGCGAAGAGC
>SKNI01000522.1 GCA_007120615.1 Myxococcales bacterium
AGGGCTGTGATATTCATCGACTCTCCTAAACGCGTATGATTTGCAGATGACCGGTGACGCCGTGCTACCTTTTCGACCGGGTCGATAGCACACAAATTTGTATACTTTCAAGCTGCAATGAACCAATACCATACTTATTTGTATGGATTATCCGAGAATGACCTCGTAAAAATATACCTCGTCTGTGCAACGGTCGGCTCATTTATTTTGTTTCCATTCATTTGCTGGCCTGCCTCTTAAACCATACTTATTTGTACGAATTAAGGCGCCTCCCATCTCCCGGGAAGGATGAGCACTGGAATCTCGAAGACAAGGAAAAAATACCTTGAGCAACTGACATTGCCGGTGCATAACGGTGCTATGACCACCTGCTGATCTCGAACCGAGCACTTTTCGCCTGGAGAAATCTATGACTTCCGACGCCGCCATCGCCACCAATTGGAATGACCTCTCCATTGAGGAACTCGAGGAGGCGGTGCAATATCACAACCGAAAATATTGGGTCGATCACGCCCCGGAGATCACCGATCCCGAATTCGATCGTCTGGTGGAGGCTCTGCGCAATAAAGCTCCCGAAAGCGCCGTCCTCGATGCCATCGGACCCGCCGGCGCCGATCGCCAGTCTCTCGATGAAGACGCCGAAAAAATCACCCACAACCCTCCCATGCTCTCGCTCAATAAATGCTACGACGAAGAGACCCTGGAGAAGTGGTTCGACAAATTCGAGGGCGATGCTATCGCCACCCCCAAGGTCGATGGCGTGGCCGCCTGTCTTCGCTATGACACCCACGGAAACCTCTCCATCGCCGCCACCCGCGGAACCGGCGAGGTCGGCGAAGTCATGACCGCCCAGGCTCGCCACATCGTCAACCTCCCCGGTCAGATCAATGATGGGGACCTGGAGGTCCGCGGGGAAGCCGTGATGCCGGTCGCCGTATTCGAGGAGCACTTCAAACACGAATACGCCAGCCCTCGAAACCTCACCGCCGGGGCCTTAAAATTAAAGGACCCCACCCAGACCGCAAAATACGGAATCCGCTTTTTCGCCTTTGATCTTCTCGGTCCCCAATTCGACACGGAAGCTCAAAAGATGGCCCGCCTCCAGGAGTTGGGGTTTGCAATCCCCGAGATTCACGAGGTCTCCCGGGACCAGTTACAGAGCACCTATGATGGGATCTCATCGCGCCGATCCTCGTTGAAATACGAGACCGACGGGGTGGTTTATAAAGCCAATCCAATCAGCGAGCAGCAGCGTCTGGGAACCACTGCTCACCACCCCCGATTTGCCCTGGCCTATAAATTTCAGGGCGAATCCGGTGAGAGCATCCTGCGAGAAGTGCAGTGGAGCGTCTCTCGAACGGGGAGCATCAATCCCGTGGGTATCGTCGATCCCGTAAACCTCTCCGGCGCCTCGGTCACCCGCGTCAGCCTCCACAACCTGGCGATTATGGAAGGACTCGGCGGTGAAGAAGGCCTCACCCTGGGTGCCCGCGTCCTTATGATGCGTCGCGGAGGCGTCATCCCCAACCTCGAAAAAGTTATCGAGCACGGCGATGAGCCGGTTACCATCCCCACCGAATGCCCCGGCTGCGGGGCCCCTACCCGCCGTGAAAACGACATCCTCCTCGCCGATCACCGCGACGACTGTCGACATGCCCGACTCAAACAACTGGAGCATTTCGTCAGCGTCATGGAGATCAAGGGCTTTGGCCCCAAATTACTGGAACAGCTCTACGAAGCCGGTCTGGTCACTTCCCTGCCCGATTTTTATACCCTGACCATCGAAGAGATGACCGACCTCGACCGCGTCGGAAAACGCCTGGCCAAACGACAGGTCGAGCGAATCGACGCCGCCCGGGTTGTGCGCGCCGATCGCTTCCTGCGCTCTCTGGGTATCCACGAGTTGGGCAACCATGTCAGCGCAATTCTTCTACGACAATACCCTTCGCTCGACGCCATTCGCGCCCTTCAGGCCGAAGAATTGGCCAATATCCACACCATCGGTGAGATCATCGCCGAATCCGTCACCCAGGGACTCGAGGAGAATTCCGAGCTCATC
Organism: Myxococcales bacterium; assembly: GCA_007120615.1. Classification (GTDB taxonomy): domain Bacteria; phylum Myxococcota_A; class Bradymonadia; order Bradymonadales; family Bradymonadaceae; genus SKNI01. Next base: position 2,060 of record SKNI01000522.1, read on the forward strand.
GACGAATTGCTTCAGTTTATAACCCTCGAATTTCCCGAGGAAGAAGAGGTCCTCGAGACCGACTCTCCTCTCTCCGGAAAAGCGGTGCTCTTTACCGGCGCCATGGAGTCGATGTCCCGCAAAGAAGGCAAAGAAGAGGTCAAAAAACGAGGGGGCCGATGCCCATCTTCGGTAGTGCGAGACCTCGATTACCTTGTCATCGGCGACGCCGACATGGAAAAGTTCAACACCGGATGGCGCACCAATAAATTAAAAAAGGCCGAGCGCTACAACGACGACGGCTCCTCCATCGAGATCATTGGCGAATCTACTTTTCTGACCCTCCTTCAGGAGGAGTGATCAGAAATAACACCAGAAGAGAGAGCGTTCTTCTACTACTCCCAGCGACCTGGGCGGATTGATCGCCATCTGGACCAGAGGCTGCGGCCCGGTCATCGATGTTCGTTCTTCCCCGCACTCTGGACTTCTGTTATGATTCGCAAACGCCACTCGAAATGAAAATCAGCGCCTTTGCAGACCGGTTTTTGCGGGTAAATTGCTCCCGGGCGACACCACTAGTTACCAACACACAGCGGTACCATCAGTATGGAAGTACAAGATAGCGATCGAACCAGGGGAACTTTCCTCGTCGTTGACGATGAACCCGATATCCTCGACGCCATCGCACGCCTTTTTCGTAAAGAATACCATGTCCTCACTGCGCAGACCGTCGATGAGGCCTGGAAGCTCATCGACACCCATGACGTGCAGGTCGTCATGACCGATCAACGCATGCCCTGTATGTCGGGTATCGATTTTCTGGTGGACCTTCGAAAGAGCCGTCCCCAGATCGTGCGAGTCCTCTTTACGGGCTACTCCAATATCACCAACGTAATCGACGCGATCAACGAGGGCCACGTCTACCGCTATATCAGCAAACCCTGGAAGCCGGTGGAGCTACGCCTCTTCGTGGCTCAGGCTTTTGAGTATTATCGATCCCAACGAGAGCGCGATAATCTGCTGCAACGTCTCCAGGAGGCGAACGCTCAACTCGAGGAACAAAACGCCCTCCTCAGTACGGCAAACGAAGAGCTGACGATCCTCGACCGCGTCAAAAACGTCTTTATGGAAGTCGTCAGCCACGAGTTGAACACTCCCATCGCCATCGTATTCGGGTATACCTTCTTATTGCGCAAAGAAATGGGTGATGACCTCTCGTCGGTGGCCACCAAGGCTCTGGCCGGAATTGACTCCAGCGCCGTCCGCTTGAAAAATATCTCCAATCGTATCTTTCAGATGCTCGGTGAGGGCGACGAGACTCACACTCTCGATCTGGAGTGGGTCGATCTTCATAAATTCGTTGAATCTCTCCACGAACAGATCGACCCCTTTTTGGAGAAGCGAAATCAAACTCTTCAGCTCTCCATCGAGCCGAGCCTGGTGCGTGTCAAAGCCGACGAAGACAAGCTCAACGCCCTCTGCTTAAACCTGTTGATGAACGCCATTAAATTCTCCTACGACGATCAGACCATCGCTCTGGAGATTGAAGCACTGCCCGAAACCGAGCAGGTCTCCATCACCGTTCGGGACTGCGGCGTGGGCATCCCCGACGAGGAAGTCTCCCAGATCTTTGACGTCTTCTTTAGCACCTTCAACAGCGGACACCACTCCTCGGGGCAATTTGAGTTCAACAAACGAGGAATCGGTCTCGGGCTGGCGGTGGCCAAGCGCTTTGCCGAGATGCACGGTGGCTTTATCCAGGTCGATAGTACCGAAGGTCAGGGCTCGCGCTTTACAGTTCTCCTGCCCCGAAATCCCCGCCAGCCGGGGGTAAGCGCTCTCTCGACTACCACCCAGCACGTGGCCCACTGAGATTAGGACGAGCTGTACAAGGCCAGCCTCTCAACGAGAATATCCTTTCGAGGATTGCCGTCGGGAATCTTGTGGAGCGCGCTCCGTGCTCGTTCTTCTCTTCCAGAAATAAGCCACAACCAGGCTTCGTCGCAGCTGTCGCTCTCACCGGCCTTCAGGTGTCGGTGCAGGACCTCTTCGTGAGCAGCATCTCCGGTTAGCATCGAGAGAATCTCTCCCTCTTCGATGGTATCATGGGACAATACGAAGAGATCCGTAGGCAATACCTGATCGCTGATAACTGCGCTGGCTTCGCAGGAGTGAAGCGCCCATTCGATCTCCTCCACGGTTGCTCCCGACAAATAGGGCTCCAGACTTCGCACAGGGTCTGCATCGAGGATCTCCTGATTCAACACCACCAGGGCCCAACCCTTTGTGCCCAATTGATCGAGCCTGGCGATCAATCGGGTCAACCGCTCCAGGCGCTCCTCTTTGAGGGAGCCATCCTCCTCGTCGACCATGGTTCCGATGGCCACTGCGAAATCAAAGGGTCCGCGTCTGTCGACCTCCTCATCGAAGAGATCAGCGCACAAAAAATCTCCCCCTTCCAGGCTCCGCTGAGCGCTCGCAATGGAAGGTGCAAAACGGTCTACTCCCAGATACCCCCCGACAGAAAACCGATTCTTTGCATAGGCGTACAGCTGACCGGTTCCACAACCGAGGTCCACCATTCGAGTGCCCTCCTCGATCTGGAGTCCCCGCAGGATGCTCTCGAAGCGAAGCCATTGTTCCAGACGATGACGCCATCCGTCACGGCAGGCGAATTCTCGGTGGAGGGCCAACTCCGAATAATAATCACTCACGTCGCTGATTCTTCTTCATCGAGTTTCAAGGTCTGGCGAATCCCCCGAGTTTGCTCCCTGGCAAGTTCCCGAGCCATCTGAGCCTCCTCAACCTTCTGGGCTTCATCGGCGAGTCTGGCAGCCACCATCAGCGCGGTCGTGGCCATGGGCGCTCGAACGCCGGTGGAGGCAGAAATCCCTCGAATCTCTTCGATATAATCACTCCATCCGGTCCATACGGACCGTCCTGCATTGGCCGCCAGAAGACCTGCCCATGCCTGCGCCAGAAGGGCCGTTTGACCGGTCTGACTAAAGATATCAACCAGGATATCAAAAAGCTCGCCGGCATCACCGTAGGCCTCCTTCTCCACCATGATCATCGCCAGATTCAATCGAACGAAATATTCATCCCCGGAGCCTACCGCGTGATATAGCCGAACCGCCTCTTCCGCAAAGCTCTGAGCCTCCTCCAGGTCGCCCTGCATCCGGCTCCACTCCGCGAGGTCATTGAGACAATCGGCAATCCCGGTGATATTTCCCAACCTCTTATAAATCGTAAGCGCTGCCATGGACGCCCGGTGAGCGGACTCGAAGTCACCACTCTGTCGGGTCACATCTCCCACGGCGTTGAAGCATTGGGCCTGACCAAAGTCATCATCGAGGCCCGCAAAAATCGTTTGCCCATGCTCAAAATGGCGGCGGGCCATCTCGAAATCACCGCGCTGCTCATCGACCCGACCCAACTCCAGCACGCATTGGGCCATCCAGCGAGGGTCGGACTTCTGGGCGAAATAATCACCGGCAGCGGCGAGCAATTCTTCGGCTCGCTCCAGATCGCCGAGCGCCCGATGACCGGTTCCCGCCCAGGTTCGCGCCCGGGCCAAAAGATCCTGATGCCCCGCAGCTTCCGCCAGTTCGGAGGCATTCTCCGCCAGCCGGGTACAGGCCTTATAAACCCCTCGACGTCCCGCCACTTGGGCTCGATCGATGACGTTTTGTATCGCCCATCTCGAGGACTCATCGACCAATTCCTGACGCCACTCGATCAGATCGACGGCATGAGCATAATCGCTTCGCTCGATGCACTGATCCACGGCCTGACTCAACGGGGCCAGAGCCCGCTGACTCTCTCCGGCTTCGATCCAATGCCAGGCCAGCCTCTCCGCTATTCCCAGTTCATCACCGTCGTATAACGTATCCAGCGCCTGAGCGCAGAACCCGTTCCACCTCGCCCAGCGATTCTCTTCCCGGGCTCCTCGCTCCAGGCTCTCCTGCATCATTCCATGGGAAAATTGCCACCCCTCCTCCATCTCCCGCGCCAGATTCTCTTGTATCATGCGCTCCACCAATCCGGAGACCGGCGGCAGCCCCGCCATCTCCTGAGCCGTAACCCACTCGACCTTATCGATCTCCTGGCCCAGTGCGGCGGCGAGTTCGATATAATGCAAGGTATCTGGAGCTTTGGTCTCCAGAAACCCTTGAATCCGGGAATCCCACAGCTGGTGGAGATCGTCGGGGATCTCGATATTGGCTCCCTCTTTTAAGGTGAAGCCGTTCTCGCCCATCACCAATTTGCCCCGGGCGACCCAGTCTTCCACCAATTGAACCGCGAAGAGGGGAACCCCCTCGCTTCTTTTCAAAATGTGGCTGGCCAGTTTCTCATTGAGGCGTAGCAGTTGCCGGACCAATCGATCCGTATCTTTCGGTTCCAGAGGCGGCAACAGACAGCGCTGAATTCGAGGAGTCTTCAAGAGATTATCGACCGCCCGCTTTTCCGTCGGGCGCAGCTCCAGTGCTTCCGTTCGAGCGGTCATAATCACCAGAATTGGCGCCGGATCATGAGACTGGCGGCGCTCCACGTACTCCGAAAAACCGAGAGCATCCAGCCCCCATTGCACATCATCGAGCCAGACGATAACCGGACGTCGACGGGCCAAGAGCGACAGATACCGATAGACGATGGCATAGCGCTCCTGACGTCCCAGGTGCTGTCCCCGTCCACTCTCCCCTGTTTCGGCCTCACCCCTTTCAAAGATCGAGAGCAGCGCCCGCAGATCAAAGTCCCCCGCCAGGCCTTCGGCGATCAGAACCTTACCGAGATAGTCCTCCAGCTTCTGTGGTTTGAGACGAGCGCATTTCAAGAATCGCTCCATCATCGGAACCAGCCCGTCAGCGGGACCGAGGACCGGACTGTGATAAGCCGTAAGCACCCGAGCTCCTCCGACCTCTCGGGCCCGCCGGCAGACCCAGCGGACGAGCTCCGATTTACCGGTTCCCGCGGAGCCCTCCACCAATAATTGCATCGACGAGCCCTGATCTCGCACCTCGTGGAGGAGGCGCCAGATTCCATCTCGTTCCTGATCCCGGTCGACCAACGGTGTCGTCCGCAGACCGAAGAGGCCCAGACTGATCCCCATCAATTCATTGGAGAGGGTTCCCTCATCTCGGCGGCGCCAGCTCGGCGGAAGCGGTGGGACCTCAGCCCGAAGAGGCATCATCATGCTCGACGGCCTTTCCAAGTGTTGCTTTCCCGACGGTCCCAGTTGTGGGGGGGCCGTCATCTGTGTCGCAGCTCCGGGCTTTGCGACTACTGAGCGCAGCTCCGGCATAATCTGTGTCGATGTATCCGAGGTGCCGGTGTCGACCGGCCTCGGGGCATTTTGCTTTGCCGATGTCGGGGCCTCGAAGAGAACTCCGAACCGATGGGCGTCGTCGAGCGCCGGCAACTGGGCCAGCGCATAGGCCGCATCGGCGGCGTGATTGAATCGCTGTGACCGTCGCTTGGCGAGGAGCTTTCTAATCCAGTCTTCCGTTCCTTCGGGCACCTCAAATCGCGGCTCCAGTCTGGGAATCGGATCTTTGAGGTGACTCTGGCCGATCTCCCAGGCGGTCTTTCCGTCAAACGGCCATTTTGCGCAGATCAACTCATAGGCCATACACCCCAACCCGTAGAGGTCGGTCCAGGGACCGTACTCTCGCCAGAACCCCCGCAATTGCTCCGGCGCCATATATTGCGGTGTTCCCCAGGCTGCTTCTACATTTCCCGAATCATCAAATCGATCCGCGGCATGGGCGAGACCAAAGTCGGTTAACTTTACATCCCAATTCGGCCCACATCCGACGAGGATATTCTCCGGCTTTAAGTCCCGGTGAATTACATCTCGAGCATGGGCGTGAGCGAGAGCATCGAGAACCACCAGCAAAAGCTCCCGCATATCGGGCCACTTGAGCTTTGTGAAATAATCGCTCACCTCCCCACCGCGGGCGTATTCCATGACCAGATACGGAGACCCACCGGGCAGATCGGGACTCTTTGCCCCCACCTCCTTTGGGACGACACCATAATCCAGGATGGTGACGATATTGGGATGATCCAGCGAAGCCACCGAGCGCACTTCCTGCTCAAAGGCCGCCAGATATTCCGGATTGCCCATGACTTCCGGCAATAAGACTTTTACCGCCACGTCGAGGCCGGCATCGATATGTCGACCATGCCAGACGATTCCCATTCCGCCTTCTCCCAGCGGAGCCCCCAACTCGAATGCACCCAATCTCATGTCTAGATCCTGATATCGTGATTATCGCTTTCGCATCACTGTTTTGATGGGAACTCCTTCAAAGCCGTAGGTTTCGCGGATCTGATTGGACAGATATTTACGGTAAGAGGGAGCTACAGCGCTCGCCGAATTGACGGAGAACATAAAGGCCGGCGGCCTCGTCGCCACCTGAGTCGCATAGAAGAAATTCGGCCGCTTGTTGGCGTAGGTCGGTGGCGAATGTCGTGCCACCGCCTGCTCCAGAAACCGATTGACCTCAGCTGTGGGGATGCGTCTGATAAACTGCTCAAAGACGGTATCCACGGTTCCCAGAATTTTGTGAACCCGCTTGCCGGTTAATGCCGACGTAAAGAGGATCGGAGCGTAACTCACAAATTGCAATTCATGGCGCAGATATTTAGCAAACTCCCCTGCCGTCTCCCCGGTTTTTTCTACCAGATCCCACTTATTGACCAGAATAATGCACCCTTTTCCGCGGTTTTGAACTACCGATGCGATGCGTTTATCCTGGCGAGAAACCTCCTGGGTGGCGTCGAGCACCAGCAGCGCAATATCGGCGCGGTCGATACTTCGAATCGCCTGGACCACGGCGAATTCTTCCAATTTATGAGTGATGCTCTTTTTCCGACGAATTCCGGCGGTGTCGATGATCAGATATTCCTTATCATCGACCTCCAGACGGGTATCGATGGCGTCTCGCGTGGTTCCTGCGACATCGCTCGTAAGGAGCCGATCTTTCCCCAGCAAAGCATTGATAATGCTAGACTTTCCAGCATTGGGCTTTCCTACCACGGCGAGTCGAGCGAAGGTCTCTTCTTCCAGCGCGTCGAGGTCTTCGATGGGTTCGGTGACGTTATCCATCAACGTCTCGATTCCCATTCCGTGCTCCGCGCTGATCGGATAGAGAGTCTCTCCGAATTTATAGAAATCGAGCAGATATTTATCCTGATCCGTCCAGGTATCCACCTTATTGACCGCACAGAACGTGGGCTTGTCGGTTTTTCGAAGCATGGCATGAATATCTTCGTCAGCCGCCACCATTCCATCTCGACCGTCGACCACAAATACGATGGCATCGGCCTCATCGATGGCCAGCTGAACCTGGTTTCTCATCTGCGTCAAAATAGGGTCGTCGGACTGGGGGACAAACCCTCCGGTGTCGATGACCGTATAGTTTCGTTCATACCAATTGCCGTCGCCGTACTGGCGATCTCGAGTCACGCCTTCTTCGTCGTGAACGATAGCCACGTCCGCATCAATGAGGCGATTAAACAGGCGGCTTTTGCCCACATTGGGACGGCCTACGATTGCAATAATAAAGCCCATTTTACACTCCTGATCTGGTTGATTCGTACCCGGCTGATCCGTGACCACCACTGACCGATGACCGACTTATTCGTATCCGAATCGATTGAGATGGCGAGGATTTTCACTCCACCTGGGTTCCACCCGAACGAAGGTCTCTAAGAAGACCTGTTTGCCAAAAAATTTCTCCATCTCTTTTCTGGCTTTCGTGCCGATCGCTTTGATCCGCTTTCCCCCATTTCCGATGACGATGCCTTTCTGGCTGTCGCGCTCGACATGGATGACCGCCGAGATTTCGAGCAGATCTTTTTCTTCATTTTCCCGAAAGGTCTCTACCTCTACGGCCACGCTATAGGGGATCTCTTTTCGAGTCTGGTCCATCACCTGCTCACGGACGAATTCGGCGGCGATAAAGCGCTCGGCCTGATCGGTGAGCATCTCTTCCGGGAAGAGCAAGCCCTGCTCCGGGAGATGATCAAGCAATAGATCGACGAGGCGATCGAGATTCTCCCCGGTTTTGGCGCTCACGGGCACCACATCGATATATTCATTGGCCTCCACCAGAGTCTCGATCAGGGGGAGGAGCTTTAATTTATCCTCCACCAGGTCGATCTTATTGATAACCAAAACGGCTTTTACCTTCTGCTCCTGGAGTTTGTGCATCACAAATTCTTCTTCAGGAGGAAGACCAGTCCTGCCGGTGCGGCGCTGCCATCCGTGAATCGCAGCGGCGTCCACCAGATGACACACCAGATCGACCTCTTCCAGGCTCTGGAGGGCGGTGCGATTGAGGGCCTGATTGAGACGACGATGAGAATCGTGGATTCCCGGAGTGTCCACAAAACAAAGCTGCCCCTTTTCAGGAAAGGTCTGGACCCCTAAGATTCGATTGCGCGTTGTCTGTGGTTTGGATGTAGCGATCGCCACCTTCACTCCGAGGACGGCGTTCATCAACGTCGACTTTCCCACATTGGCCTGACCCACCAGCGCTACGAAGCCCGACGGTAGGGCCGACGATTCATTGGACGTTGACATGATGCATTCCTTGCTTGGACAAATATTACGCGTGGTACTGCTGACAAGTTTGGCGGTGACACTGAGCTTCGGTCTGGCCTGCGAAGGGACCCAGAAGACGGAAACGTCGATGTTTGAATCCGCCGAGGTTGACTATCGCCTGGGTAACTATGACAACGCCCTCTCGGGCTATCAAGCCTTTCTTCGGCGCTACCCCTCCAGTCCCCTTGCCCCGACGGCACAGATGCGCGTTCGAAGCATTCATCGCGAGGTTTCGTCGATGATGGAGCGGCCAGGTACGCCGCGCCCCGTTTATCACGGTTTCCGCGGCGAAGATAGGGAGGAGCCTTCCACAGAACACCTCGAAGTCGGGGTTGATTTCCCCTCCGAACAAGATTGAAGCTGGTAGTTTTTGGATGGTGTAAGGAATTTTGATGGCTCAATTTGTTCCGATCCTGCGTCTTCGCCGAAATCTGGCCAAGAACCGCCTGATTCGATTCTCTTCGAAGAAGAGAACGGCGGCGATGCTGTTGACCTTGAGCGCCGCTGCCGGCCTACTTCTGGCCGGGCATCTGGCGGCCCCGACACTGATGGAGCCTCCCCTTGACCTGGCGACCCCCCGGGGCCTGGCACCCGTCGATTTGCCGCCGGGAGCAGCGGCCCTGGAGGCCGCGTTCTGGCTGACCGCTCTGCTGGCGTCGGTGCTGAACTTTCGGGTATTGGAGCTTTTATTTCGCCGTCGCGACGTGGTCGCGCTTCAGACGCTCCCGATCGAGCCGTCGGCCCTTTTTATGGACCGATTTATCGCCACCATCATCGAAGCCCTGGTCACCAGTGCGGCGGCGGCGATCTTCTTCTTGCCCCTGCTGTGGCACGACGGCATGGCCGCCGCCGCGGCCAGCATTGCGATGCTCTTCGGGGGCTTATTACTGGGCGCGGTCATCTCCCTGATGGTGATGATTTTGTCGACCCGAACCCTGGTCCCCGACGACCAAGAGGGCCCCAAACGGTCGTCGATGGGCGACGCCTACGGGGGAGCCGGTCAGATTCTGCTCTACGCCCCGGCCCTCGCTCTGGGCGCCATCGTAGTCTCAGCGCTCTTCTGGAAATTACTGGTCGGTGAACCGATGCGTCTGGGCTATTTCAACGAGCCCTTCTGGATCGGCACCACCATATTGGCTGTGGGAGCTCTGGTGTCACTGATCATGGCCTACCGAGCGTTTGTGGCCCATTATTATGCCATGGCGCCCCGGTTTCACGAGGCCGACGCTGCAGAGTTTAGCGCCGTCATCGATTATCAGGAGTCCTCCTTCCAACAGTCGAGGCGCTGGGAATGGGGCCTGGGGCCCCGGGCATCGATCGCCTATCGAGCGCTGGAGATCGACGACGATCGACGCATCGCCGGCGGTCGCGTGGGCTACGCGGTGGTCATCGTCCTGGCTATCATCGGCCTGGCGGTCCTGGAACTTTCGGCGCTGCCCTTCTGGGCTATCGCCATGATTCCCGCCATCCTCATCGCCGCCGTGGTCAATCCCTGGCACCGACTCTTCTCTCGGGTGAAACTCCTCGATGACCCGCTTGCGTTGCCGCTGTCCAGGCGCCATCGGCAGGTGGCCGCTACCCGGGCGGCGATCCGGGAATTCTTCTTCGTCGCCGGTCCCTATGCCGTGGCAGTGGTCGTCATTCTGGGTTATTTCCGAGATCTTCACGTCGACGCCCTCATCATCGCAGGCCTCGTCTTGCTCAGCGGCCCGGCCATCGCCGGGGGAATCTCCCTCGCTCGGCGCCTTCAGGCCCCGCCCTCTTCACTTCGCTGGATGCCCACGGCCCTTCTCATCGGGCTTAGCGCTTCGGCGATCGTCTCTCTTTTCATGGCCATCGCGATCTGCATGGCGATTGTCGTTCTCTCCCTGTTGACCTCCCGCCTATCGGACCGCCGCCATGCCCCAGCCTGAAGCCGCCCTCGAGATCACATCATTGACCAAGAAATACCGCCGCCTGGTCGCGGTAAACGACGTCAGCCTTCGCGTGGAGCCCGGTGAATTCGTGGGATTTATCGGCCCCAACGGCGCCGGAAAGTCCTCCACCATGGGTTGCGTGGCCGGGATCATCGCTCCCGACCAAGGCACCGTCACGATCCAGGGTGTAGACGTGGAAAAAGACCCAGTTTCGGCTCGAATGCGCCTCGGGTTTGTGCCCCAACACCTGACACTTCTGGACTACCTGACGGGACTGGAATACCTCCACTTTGTCTGTGACCTTCGAGAGATCGAGGAAGGCGACCGAGAAGAAGAAATCGAGGATCTTCTGGCCATCACCGAACTACAGGACGCTCGCCACACCATCGTGCGCGAATATTCCGGAGGGATGATTCGAAAATTGGCCCTGGCCGCCGCCCTGCTCGGTGACCCGGCGCTGCTGGTCCTCGATGAATCCTTCGTCGGCCTCGACCCGGAGTCGACGTATCGCCTGCGCAGACGTCTGGAGCGACATTGCGCCCGGGGTGGAGCCATCTTGCTCTCCAGCCACATCCTGGACATGCTCGAGAACCTCTGCGACCGCTTCGTCATCCTCAACGAAGGCCAGATCGTGCGTGATCTCACGGGAGATGAACTGGCAGCGCTGCGGGAACGCGGAGAGGTCGAAAACCTCACCGAGCTCTATCTGGAGGTGACGGGAAAAGCAGACACCCTGGATGCGTGAGCCACTTGATATCCTCTATCCTGACTAAAAGGTCACTTCCACGATCTCTCTGCCTCGCTCTACCACCGCCCGGTGGCGATTTCCCTCCCGACGCACAAAGAGCAGCGAATCACCGCGCTCGATTCCCGAGGTGTCGATGGTTCCCGAAGCATTTCGATCCACCAGCCAACGCTTCGCATCGCCCTCAACCAGGGTCGCGCCAAGAGCCGCTTCGATGGCCGAGAGCCCTCGAATCCGGTCGGAGGCCTCCGGGGCGCTCAACAGCTCTCCCGTGATTGCCACGATCACATCGTCTCCTGCTTCGACATCGAAAACGCTTTTACTTCCCTCTCCCCATCCGGCGTGGGTGGCGATAATGTCGACCCTTTCTCCCTTTGGCACATCCATGACTACCGGGCGAGCCCCACCACTACGAGCCTGGGCAACCCTTCTGGAGCCGACCCATGCCTCCAGCCAGGCCCCCTCCACTCCCGCTCCCCGATCATCGGCGGCGTAGACCTCCAGCGAAACCAACTGCGACTGCCTGTCTTCCTCTTCTTCTTCATCCTCCGCATCGACATTATCACTATCGCTGCTCGACTGACCGCTTCCCGCCAAGTCCGAGACCAACGGTCCTCGCCAGGATTGAGGAAGTCGAAGACCGTGCCCCTCCTCAAGTACGATCTGAAGATTTCGGGTAGATCCGGCATCGGAGTGCTCTACTCGCACCGTGTGACGGGAGAAATTATCGGCGTCCAACGTCAGATAATAGACTCCCTCCGGAATATGGCGAAATACGGCGATGCCATCTTCTTCGGTCGTATAATTGAGATGCAACAATCCCACGCTATCTCTCGACATTCGAACGAAAGCTCCTTCGATAGGCTCTCCCTCTTCGTCGACGACGGTGATCTCCAGCGGATAGGCGTCTCGAAGGCGAATGGTACGGGCATCGTCTGCGACCACCGCTTCATCAGGGCCCCGAATCACGCCCCAGAATGCCTTTGGGGTCTCTGCAGTCTCGTCGGACCGAATCAACACCTCATAGAGCTGAATCGTTCGCCCCCCGAGCATATGGACCTGATTGTCGGGAAGCTGAAGAAATCCCCCGGTTTCTGATTTCATAGAGACAAAGGGCCACATTCCGGGAGCGCTGACCAGGGCGTTGGACTCCACGTACCGGTCGTCCCGGTCTAGAAATCTCACCCAGAATCCCAATCCCGCCGGCGGATCTACGGGAACCTGCTCCGCAACAGGAGCTTGCTCTCGAGATGGCTCAGCCCTATCCTGCCACGGAATAAACTCCTGGTATTCGCCAAAAAACGAATCCCTCTCACCATCCTGGTCGGAGTCCCAAAAAACCGGCCCACAGGTGGTCACAGCTACCAGAGTGATCGATGCGATCGCCCCGAAGGTAGTCACCCAGGTTTTCCAGTTTTTATTCACCGACGTAGTCCCAGCAGCGAGTAGTCCTTGACCGACTCCGACCCCACACCAACTCAGACTCCCGGTTGGCCTGTCCGTATAGCATGGGATGACGAAGAGTTTCCCGAAATATTTTTCTTCGATAAACCCCTGTATCTTCAGCGCCGCGCCGGACCCTCGCTTGAACTCTCTCGAGGAACCCCGGAGACCACCCGACTCGCCGCCATACCGAAAACGTCGGATAACCTCTCATTTCTTCCATCCTTTGGCGACCGACCATTTTTGATCTTCCCCAGACCTCTGCTGATCTGCCCGGCGGGCCTTCGTTTTAGCGTCGATCTGGCAGTCCCTCTTTATATTCAACTCAGTATCGAAGCCGAGGGCAAGGCCCATCGCCTGGTCGAATGGGCTCCCAATTCGGTGTCCCGCGGAGCCTACGGACCGGTCGACAACTCCCAGATCTGCACCTCTTTTTCGAGCCCATCTGCCGGTGACCCGGCGGAATTACTGAACCAAAACACCGACCATCCCATCGTAAACCTGAACCTCTCGCTGACCTCCGTCGACTCCGAGCCGATGGTCTATCCCTGCTGGGCTCGTCTCAATCTCAAGGTCGTCAACACCACCAATGAGCCCCTGGAAATATCCAAGATCATGATTCCCACGGCTTCCTTGTCCCTCTTTCAGGCTGTGGGAAGCTCGGCCCTGGCTACCAATAAGATCACCATGCGCCTGCTGGGTCCGCAGGATGCGGAGTTGGTCCTTGGCGATCCCCCGGGAGGGAAGAAACTCTGGGACCCGATCCTCGGGCGGCAACCGGGAGCCAACGATCGACGGCCCTATGTCTTTTTGTACGCCTACAAGACCAAGACCGGTCTGGAACACGGGTTTTGAGTCCCTTTTGATGCTGTTTGGGAGGTAGTGCCCTTGGAAC
>SKNI01000239.1 GCA_007120615.1 Myxococcales bacterium
ATGCGTACCCTTTCGGGTCGCCGGTCCGGGCGGGGCCTGCACCTACGGAGAGACCTTTTGCACGCCGGGATACCGCTGCCTCCCCTCCCAGCAAGGTCTGGAGATCACAGATGTCACCGGATCCTGCGCTGTCCTGGGTAACCCCGGGGCTCCCTGCCTCGATTCTCGAGACTGTCGCATTGGTCAACATTGCCGCATGGATACTCAGCATGAGTTAACTGTGGAGGAGGCTCACCAGATGGGCGAATGCACCGTTTTGCCACTGGGAATCGGCGAGGATTGTTCCGAAGATTCTCAATGCGGAAGCGAAAATTGCCAGGAGGGGAGCTGTCGAAACCCCGATGGCACGGTCCTTCTGGAAGATGGCGAATCCTGCACCTCTACCTCCCAATGCGACAGCGGTTATTGTCGCTACAGCGAGACTCACCAGGGGCCCATCTGCAAGGCCGAACCGGAAGCCCAGGTCTGCGAATTACCGGATTAATTCGCCCGTTCACATCCCTCACCAGGGGTTTTCGGCGGTCACCGGCTCAGGAGCGACTTCATCGGACTTCTGATACCGCTCGTCCTCGAAGGGACTTCCGTCGATGGCGGCCTGGTTCAGCAATTTTGCCAGTGGGAAAAGAAAGTTGCCGGCCTCGATCATCATATTCTCATCGGTGACTCCGCCGGGGTAGAGAAGATTGATCTCTCTATCTTTGATTCGGAACCATTGAAATCGCGAGCATCCCTGATGCAGGGCTTCTCGAATTTCCGGGGTGGAGAGGACCTCTTTGAGCTCTTCGTTGGGAATGCCGGTGACCAGAATCTGCGCATCGAACTCGGGATCCCCCAGCGATATATCGACCTCTTTATGATCGCTGGGGAGCATCTTTCCGATCAGCACCGACTCCGGCCAGAGCCGATTGAGTTGCACCCGAAAAACGGTGGTGGGCTGATGGGAATCCGCCAGGCGTTCCCTTTGACGACGACGTCGTCGTCGACTTTTGCTCCTGCCCGCCATACCGGCTGCGCCCAGCAGCAGAAGCGACGCCGGCTTTCCGGGAACCCGAACCTCCTTCGACTCTCGGTTTCGAGCCTCAATAGTCACCTGAATGGGAATCCCGTCGTGTTCTCCCTTGATCGAGATCTCGAACCGATCTCCGGTGAAAGGCAAACAGTTCAGGCCAAACTCTTCTGCGGTCAGCATCCAGGCCCGATTGATCTCCTCCTGCTCCGCGGAGGTCTCCTCCACAAAAAAGAAGACATAGACCATGGAGGCAGCGAGGGCGATGGCGAGTACGATCAATACGATGGGGTCCATAACTTGGCTCGGCAACGGTAGAGTTCGTCGAGAACGATAGTGGACTCGATACTATCCCTGCAAGCCGGAGCGCGGACGTCCTCGTCTTTGTCATGGGACACATCGGTATCAGGGACTTAAAGCGTAGGAATCTGATTCACTTCTTAGTGAGCCGGCGCTGTGGGTTCGCGTAGGCCTGATCCCCCAGGCAAGCCTGGGGGTTGGGGGGGAGCTGGGCTACGCTGGTGGCAAGCCACCGCTCCGCCAGGAGGGCAGTGCCTTTGGCGCCGATAGCATGGAAAGACGTCCTCGCCCGCTCCCGAAAAGGCCTATTGGCATTGGCTGGCAAGACTGGCTATATTCCCTTATTCGAGCATATTTAATTCTATCGATCGGACTCAATGATGGTTAAGCGCCTCCTCCTTATTTTACTCTGCTCATTTATGGTTTCGCTTATGGCCTGCGGGGAAGATGTGGACGACTCAAATCAGAGCCATATCGTGCCCGGCGACGGAGAGCCCGACGGCGACAATGAACCGCCGGGCGACGGCGACGGCGAACCCGGCGGCGACAGCGAGCCCACCCTCGATGACCTGGGCCCCTCCTGGATCGGCGGACATAGCGTAGAAGACCGTCCCATCGTTATCGAGCATTACGGAGATAGCGGCCCCGTTCTCTTCATTTTGTCGGCCATCCACGGAAGCGAACGGCTGGCAGTGTCCTACGGGGAGCGATTCCGAACCGAACTCAACACCGGATACGCCGAGCGCCACGGGATTCAGGTCGTTTATATGCAGGCCACCAATCCCGACGGCATCGCTGTCTATAATCGCCACAACGTCAATAACGTCGATCTGAACCGCAACTTCCCCACCGCTAATTTTGAACCCGGAGGACCGGGAGGCGATACACCACTGAGCGAGCCCGAAGCCGTGGCTATCAAGGAAGCGGTGGATGCGTCGAACCTTACCGCCGTATTGTCCGTCCATTGCTGTGTGCCTCTTTTCGACCACGACGGCCCCGGTGAAGAGCTAGCCCAGGCCATGTCCGACGCCATGGATCCCGCCTATAGCTTCCCCGAAGGAAAGTTGGGCGCCTCCCCCGGTTCGCTGGGAAGTTATGTAGGCCTGGAGTTGGGCCTTCCCATCATCACCGTCGAATTTGCCCGGGCCGAGCATACGGATCCTCTGATTCAACTGGCCCAGATGGATTATGCCTTCGACGCCGCCGGACTCTGGACTTTTGAAAACCCCGGCCCCACCGCCATCGACTTCGACGCCATGCCTATAGAGAACGACTGGAATTATGACGCCAGGTTCACCGGAGAATCGGCCGCAGGCATTCCGCTTCGCGCTGAATCGATAGGTGAACCCTCGGGACCTCAAAGCGATGATAATTATATTCTTCTCTCCGGACTCGGCGGAGACGGCCACCTCGGCCCCTGGATCGCCGAACATATTCGCCGAGAATTACTGGCCATTCCCTGGCTGGACGCGCCCTCCTGGCAGATGATTACAGCGGTCAATCCCGACGGAATGGCTACCGGCAGTGCCCTCAACGAAGCGGACGTCGATATCCGAGCGGCCATCGCCACCGAAGACAGCTCCTCCGAAGAGGCCGCCGCCGTCCTCGATGTACTCGACTCCCCGGCTACCGTCTTTCTGGTGGAGAGCAGCGACGACACCGTTGACCGCGTCAGTATCGTCGGCCCCCGAGAAGCAGAACTCACCGGGCACATCGCCTCTCGGTTCAGCGCCAGCGTCGACCCCGACGATATGGACCTCGCAGAAGCCCTGGCGTCCCGTGGACATACGGTCGTCCAGATCGTCGTGGGATCGGAGAATGCCGAAGCTCAGACCCAGGACCACGGACTCGATAGCAGTCTCAATAGCCCCTTTGATTTCAGTGAGATGGTCTTCGATATGAGTTTGTGAGGGGAGGAGGGGAGAGGAGAGAGGGGAGAGAAGGTCAAGGGCAAGGGAAATCGCAGAGGGGCGGAGGGCGCCGAGGACGCAGAGAAGGGCAAGTTAAGGGGGGAGTTTGAGGGGGGTGCCGCGCTTTTGGTTTGTGATCCCGATCCCGATCTCGATCTCGATCTCGATCCCGATCCCGATCCCGATCATCGATCTCGATCTCGATCTCGATCCCGATCATCGATCTCGATCCCGATCATCGGCCGCCCTTCTCCACCTCTCCGGATTCACCAGCCCGACGGAGGCGTCGATTGGCCGTAATTGTCCCGACCCCAGCAGACCACCGTATCGTCAGTCCAAACCCCGCAGCTGTGAGTGCCGCCCGCGCTGACCTGGCTGAAGGAGATCTCCATGTCCTCAAACCCAGGAAAAGGGATGTTGCCGGACGGGGGCGTCGATTGGCCGTAATGATCCGGGCCCCAGCAGGCGACCGTCTCGTCGGTATTGACCCCGCATGTGTGACCGCCGCCTGCGCTGACCTGGGTAAACGTGCCCGACGGGGGCGTTGATTGGCCAGAAGTGTCCGACCCCCAGCAGGCCACCGTGCCGTCCGCCCTGACCCCGCACGTGTGACCTGATTCTACACCGCCCGCGCTTACGTCGGTGAATGTGCCGGACGGAGGTGTTGATTGGCCAAAACCGTCCGAGCCCCAGCAGGCCACCGTGCCGTCGCTCTTAATCCCGCATGTGTGAGTCCTGCCGACGCTGACCTGGGTAAACGTGCCCGACGGGGGCGTCGTCGATTGGCCCCAGCAGGCCACCGTGCCGTCGGTCTTGACCCCACACGCTTGAAAGTCGCCTGCGCTTACCTGGGTAAATGTGCCCGACGGGGGCGTCGATATGATCTCAGAGTTTCCCCAGCACGCCACCGTGTTGTCGGTCCTCACCCCGCAGGTAAGAACGCCACCCGCGCTGACCTGGATGAACGGATCTGTCTCTCCATCGACTACCGGGGGCGTTGATTGGCCATGATCGTCCCGGCCCCAGCACTCCACCGTGCCGTCGGGTTTGACCCCGCACGTGTGATGAGTGCCCGCGCTGACCTGGGTTGCACGCACACAAACACCCGCGTCACACCGTTCGTTGAGGCTGCAGGGACTGTTGCAGCCACCACAATGTTGCGTACTTGTCGCGGTATCTACACAATCCTCATCGCATTCCGTCACTCCATCGGGGCAGACACAAGCCCCGCTCTCGCACTCACCACCATCGGCACACGACTCACCGCACCCACCGCAGTTCTGCGCATCGGTTTCGGTATCCACACAATCCCCGCCGCATGCCGTCAATCCACCGGGACAGACGCAAGCCCCGCTCTCGCATTCTCCGCCTCCGGTGCATGAATCGCCACAAGCGCCGCAGTTCTGGTCATCGGTATTCAGGTCCGTACACGTAC
>SKNI01000382.1 GCA_007120615.1 Myxococcales bacterium
AAATATCGTATACGCCCGACTCCCCGACAATCCCCACCGAAAATTTGTGGAGTGGACCGTTCACGGCTCGGGAAGCGTTGAGCTCTCCTGGCACGCCGGTCGCGCCGGCCGGGGGGCCAGGAAAGTATCTCTGCCCCAATGAGTCGACGTTTGCTGACGGCAATGATTGCCTGACTTCTATTTTTGCACTATTACCGTAGTCACTCGCTCATACTACGGGATCGATAACTTTTGTTCCCCAAGCTCCTCCAGACTCTGCGTCTACCCGATGACTACAGAAGAACAAACCCTTGACGAGAACGTCCGGTTCCCCATCGCAACCGGTGAGATGGCAGAGATTTATCGTCTCCACGATTGGTCGAGCACCGCCCTTGGCCCGATGCAATCCTGGCCCGAGACCCTGAAGGTGCTCGTCGAGAACCTCTTGAATAACCCCTTTCCCATCGGGATCAGTTGGGGGCCAATGCTTTGCACTCTCTACAATGATGCCTACTCGGTACTGCTGGCGGACAAACACCCCGACGTTCTCGGAGGACCGGTCCGCGAGGTCTGGCCCGAGGTCTGGCACCAGGTCGAGCCGCTCCTGAACATTATTGTGGAAACCGGAGAGTCGGTGTGGCAGGAGGATAGTAAATTTCTGATCAATCGCCAGGACGGACTGGAGGAGTCCTATTTCACCTTCTCTTTTAGCCCCGTATACGCCGGCGGACCAGAGGTCGCCGGCATTCAGGTCACCGCCGCCGAGACCACCGAACATGTATTGAGCCGAAGGCGTCTGGCGACGATTCGGTCCATCAGCGAAGAGGGACTTCATTCGACCGTCCCCCAGGAGTCCCTTCGCACAGCCGCCGAATCACTTGCCGGAAATCCCGCAGATATACCCTTCGTGCTGATTTATCTCGACGATGGTAGTAACCCCAACCTGGACGGCAGGATCCCACTTCTGAAAGCCGTCGGGGTACCCCCCGAATTGCTCGGGCTCCCGGAAGAGATCACCGAACAGACCCCCTTCGGACTCGCCAACCTCACAGAAAACGGCGCAGTGGTCGATCTACAATCGGGCAATGACAACCTGAAGGATCATTTCTCAGGACATCCACCGGCAAAAGTTCTGGTCCTCCCGATCACCATTCGAGGGCCCCATGCCGCAAGGGTTCGCGGTTATTATATCTTCGGACTCAGTCCTCTGCTGCGATATAATGATCATTACCTTGAGTTCCTCCGAGAAGTGGCCACCGCCCTATCCACAACCTACGGCACTCTGCTGGCCAGTCAGGCTCAACTCCAACTGGCCAACGCCCGGGCGGAGCTTTTGCAGAGAAAGGTTGAAAACCGGCAACTCCGAGAACTGGCACATCTTCTGGAGAGTATTGACGAGCCTTTTTATGCCCTCGACCGCCAGTGGCGACTGATTTACTTCAACGAAGCCGCTCGCAACGACTCCGCATGGACCAAGTCTGATATTCTGGAGAAGTCCTTCTGGGAATCTTTTCCCCATGTGAAAGGAACCCGAGTAGAAGGCGCCTTTCGCATGGCGATGGAAACCGGAGAGTCCCAGACTGCCGAGTGCCAGAGCCCCAATGGCAGATATTATCTAGTTCGAGCCTACCCCTGGGAAAATGGCCTGTCGGTGTCCTTTCGCGACGTCACATCCCGAAAGAGCTTCGAAGCCGAACAGATCGCGGCCCGAGAGCGCGCCGAAGAGATGACCCGGCTTAAATCCACGCTCCTCGCCAATATGAGCCACGAGATTCGCACGCCTTTGACCAGCATCATCGGCATGGCCAGCGTATTATCGCGCCAGGTTCCCCCGGAATATCAAGATCAGACCGAACATATCGAACGCGCCGGAAAGCGCCTGGCCAGAACCCTGGACTCCGTTTTGACCCTCGCTCAGCTGGAGGGAGCTGCCTTTGAGACCAAGCTCGACACCATCAATCTCAACGCCGACGCCCGCGATGCCGTCCGCTCTCTGAACCAACTGGCAGCCGCAAAAGGCCTCGATCTGGAGATCATTACCCCCGAGAAGCCAGTCTTAATCTGCACCGACCAGGCTCATATCAGCGGCATCTTTAATAACCTCATCGGCAATGCCATCAAGTTCACCACAGAGGGCTGCATTCTGGTTCACGTGATCGCCGAAGAGGACCGCGCCATTCTGCGCATCGAAGATTCGGGAATCGGCATCAAAGAGGAGTTCTTACCTCATATCTTCGATGAATTTCGCCAGGAATCTACCGGGATATCTCGCTCTCACGGAGGCGTCGGGCTGGGATTGGCGATCACCAAACGAATGGTCGACGTCATCGGCGCCACCATTTCGGTGTTCAGCACCCCCGGCGGCGGAACAACCTTTACCCTCACCTTTCCCCTCGCTGACAACCAATCGGTCTCACCTACCGCTATTTCCGGACAGCTCGAGCGGCCACCAGCAGGTAACGAGCGACGCTCCCTGTTGGTCGTAGAAGATGACCACGCGATTCTGGCGGTCCTGAAGACGTTTCTATCGGAGAATTTCGATCTGACCACCGCCACTGATGGAGAGACTGCGCTGAGAAAGGCCGGGGAGCAGATCTTTGATGCGATCATTCTCGACATCGGACTGCCTGGAATGAGCGGTCTTGAGGCCCTTCACCAGCTTCGTTCGATGGAGCCCTACAAAGAGAGCCCTATCATCGCTATCTCGGGCTATGCCATGCCAGACGACCGTTGCCGCTTTATCGACGAGGGTTTCACCGATCATATCGCCAAGCCCTTCGTCCCCGAGGACCTCCAGCGGCGAATCAGCGAGCTATTATAAAAACCTCTAATCTGTTCTGACCTCCCGGGAGCCACAATGCGCGTAGCCGTCTTCAGCACCAAAAAATACGATCGTCAATTCTTCGACCGGGCAAATGAGCAGGCCGGTCATGATCTCGTATTTTTTGAGGCCCGATTGACCCCGGAGACCAGCTCGCTTGCCGACGGATTCGATGGGATCTGCGCCTTCGTCAACGATCAGCTCGACGAGGAGGTACTGGAGGTGCTCGCCGAGCGAGGAGTGAAACTCATCGCGCTTCGCTCCGCCGGGTTTAATCATGTCGATCTCAAAACGGCGACCAGACTGGGGCTGAAGGTGGCCCGGGTGCCGGCCTATTCGCCCTTTGCGGTGGCCGAGCATACGTTGGCGCTGATTTTAGCGCTGAATCGGAAGATCCACCGGGCCTATAACCGGGTGCGAGAGGGTAATTTCTCGCTCGATGGGTTGCTGGGATTCGATATGCACGGGCGAACCGTGGGGATCGTGGGAACCGGAAAGATCGGGACCGTCTTTGCCCGCCTCCTCAGTGGTTTTGGTTGTGAGCTTCTGGCCTATGACCCCTATCCCAACGACGATTGTCGAGAATTGGGCGTTGAATACGTCGAGATGAAGGAGCTGTTACGGCGCTCCGATATCATCAGCCTGCACTGCCCCTTACATCCCGAGACCCATCACCTCATTGATGAAGCCAGCGTCGAGGAGATGAAAGACGGGGTGATGCTTATCAACACCAGCCGAGGAGGACTGGTGGACACGGCAGCGGTCATCAGCGGGCTTAAGAGCGAGAAGATCGGCGCCCTGGGGCTCGACGTCTACGAAGAAGAGACGGAGCTCTTTTTTGAGGACCTCTCCGACCGGGTGATTCGCGACGATATCTTCGCACGGTTGCTGACCTTTCCCAACGTCATCATCACCGGGCATCAGGGGTTTTTCACCCAGGAAGCGCTGCATAATATTGCGCAGACAACCCTCTCCAATATTACAGCCTTTGAGACCGGAGAGGGTACGCTCCACGCGGTCGACTACGACGTGTGAATAGCGAGGGACTATTATACGGCTCTCGGATGTCGGCGCCCTGGAAGGCGCTACAGGTCGTCCCACTCCAGCTCGTAGCGGCCCAGGTATTTGCGCAGTCGGTCGGCATCATTTTTGGTCTTACGCTTAAGCCTTGACCGGGCAAAGAGGACCCGTCCGGCCTCGGAGAGGGAAGTACACTTTCTGCAGACCCTGATCACATCATTCAGTTGAACCCGGTCGAAGCGGTCGAGTTCCGCGGCAGCCTCCCGGCCCATGACCTCTTCGAGGAGCCCATTTTCGGCCCTCGTCGTTTCTGCGGTGCCCCACTGCTGGTGCAGGCGCTTGATCTCTTCCTCGACCAATTCTTCCCGGATACGACCGCCAGCCGCAAGAGTCGCCATTCGGGTGACCGCGGCGTTGAGACCGCGGAAATTATCGGGCCATCGACCCTCCATGCCGGTGGCAAACTCCAGAAAACGCTCCCGAGCACGGCGATTAAACCGCACCGTAGAGCCCGTATGGGAGCGAAATTCTTTCAATTCGAATTCCAGGTTGGGCTCGATATCCTCGGGGCGATCGCTGAGCCCGGGCAGCTCAAAAGTCCACAGATTAACGCGAGCCAGCAGATCATCGCGAAAGGTGCCCTCCGATATCGACCGGCGAAGATCTCGGTTGGTCCCGCAGATCAATTGAAACTCGCTACTCACCTCTTCATCACCGCCGAGGGGCAAGAATCGACCGGTCTCGATGGCCCGCAATAACATCGCCTGTTCGTCGGCGCCGAGCTCTCCAATCTCATCGAGAAAGAGCACTCCGGCGTCGGCCTTTCGCAA
>SKNI01000638.1 GCA_007120615.1 Myxococcales bacterium
GCCGGTCCCGGCGCCCTCCAATCCTGGTTCGAGCGCTACGGTGACCGCGAGATCGACGCCTGGGTGGAGTCGATCACCTACCGCGAAACTCGGGGCTATGTGCGAAAAGTCATGACCAGCTATATCACCTACCAGGGCCTCTACGGCGACGGAGAGCTACCCCGAATTGAGCTCAAATTACCTGACGAGCTCCGCTCCTGGGGAGAACTTCCCGAGGTCAAGGACTCCGAAGAGGGCGAACCGGTCTCCATGCTCCGGCTCTAACAAGGAGCGCGGAGGTCCCCGTCCGCTTAAAAGAAAGAGCGCTTTTTGCTCAATGCGGACGAGGACGTCCGCGCTCCGCGACAGATCACAGCCGCTTGTAGCCTCGCGTGGACTGAACTAAACTGGTCGCAATTCCAACGGAGATTGCCGTGTTCAGTCGACTCTTCCTTTCCATAACGCTCATTTTCACACTTCTTGCGTGCGCAGAGGGCACTCTGCATGTCGACCAAGTCGATCCGCCGGATAACGAAGAAGAGCCTCAGACCGATACCGGAATCACATCCGACACTGGAACCACGTTTGATACCGGCGGGGAAGATACAGGCACCGAGTGCTGCAGCCCCACCGACGATGTCCAATGCTCCGACAGCGACACCTATATCGAGTGCGTCGACGACGGGGACGGCTGCGCTCAATGGAGCGACCCGGTCTCCTGCCCCACAGATCATCTCTGCAACGACGACGTCGTCTCCGGAGACCCCTGTGAGCCGGAGATCCTCTGCGATGAAGACCATCCCGACTTCGGCCAGGCCTGCACGGCTGGACTTGGAATCTGTGAGAATTCGGGAACCAATATCTGCTCCTCCGACGGCACCGCCATCGAATGTGGCGCCACACCGGGAGATCCGGAACCCAAGCAATGCAACGGAGAAGACAGCAATTGCGACGGCACCGTCGACAGCGAAGGGGTCTGCGGACCCTGCATCGACGACGACTTCGCACCGGAAAATTTCGTAATTCAGAACGCCGCCCCCTTAAACGTCGGCGATACCCACGCAGATCTGGTCCTCTGCGACAACCAGAACGCCGGCGCATCGAGTCATAATTGGTTTAGCCTCGGCCAGACCTCCAGCATCGACATCACCCTGCAATGGGAAGAGGTTCAGGGAACTCTCGGCATGGATCTATGGACCTCCACAGGTGCTCCCACCGACCGGGTCTATCACGCCAGCGCCGGCAGCGACTCTAATCAGCTCACTCACCAGGAAACCCTGAGCTCCACGGTGCACGTCTTTGCCCGCGTATTCTTCTGGCCCGATACCACCAAACCGCCGGCCGGAACGCCCTATACCCTCTCTCGCGATTAGCTCAAAATCAATTAGCTCAAGACCAATTAGCCCGGAAAAGAACTCATGGAAGAACGCATTCGCCAGACTCTGGCCGATATCTTTGACTCCACAGTGGCAGAAGAAGCCCGACTCCAAAACCTGGGCGGCCACGCCTCCCTTCGCATCTACTGGCGAATCCATCTCCCCACTGAACTCGACCCGCCCCGGGTCTATCCCCGAGGAGAGACGACCCTGATGGCCATGGTCCTCCCCGAAGGATTGGATCCCATGGAGAGCGCCGAGGGAAGTTCCTCCGACGCTCCTCGTCCCCGGGAGTTGCCCTTCGTCAACGTGCAGCGTTATCTGGCCAATATCGGGATGCCCGTCCCCGCCATCGACCGGGTCGACATGCCCCGGGGCGTCTTGATCTTAGAAGATCTGGGCGAGCAAATGCTCGAAGACAGCGTCCTTCAGGCTCGGGCGGGCTCCGACCCCGAGCGCGAAGTCATCAATATCTACAGCGAGGCCATCGATCTCCTGATCCGATTCCAATACGCTGTTCTCCGAGACGAAAAGAGCCAATCTCGACAGACGGACTGCATCGGATTTACCCGCTCTTTCGATAAAGAATTACTATTATGGGAGCTCGACCATTATCGAGAGTGGGGTCTTGAGGCTCAATTCGGGAAAGACAAGATCGCTCCTTATAAAGACCGACTCGACGCCTGTTTTGAGGCCATCGCCGACGAACTCGTTCACGCCCCCCGAACCCTGGTGCTCCGCGATTATCAATCACGAAATATCATGTGGAAGAAGGACACCTGGATCCTCATCGACTTTCAGGACGCCCTGCTGGGCCCGGCGATCTACGACCTCGTAGCCTTGCTGCGTGATTCCTATGTAGAACTCACTCCCGAACAGGTCACGGAGCTCGTCGATCATTATATCGAGTGCGGAGATAGCATCGATTTGCCCTGGTGCAGCGATGCCCATCAAGTGAGACGTCTCTTCCATCTCCAGACGATCCAGCGAAAGCTCAAAGACGCCGGCCGATTCATCTATATCGACCGCGTAAAAAACAACCCCTCCTTCCTTGACTATTACGACTCCTCCATTCAATACGTGAGGCACGCCCTGAGCCAACTCGACGGCTTCGACGAGTTGATCTCCATCCTAGAAGATGTGGAACCGGCGTTCACCAAATGACCTTCGTACTTTTCAAAGTGGAACCCAAATGACCCAGGTATCGACGAAACCACCCAGCGGAATGCGCGACTTCTTGCCTCGAGAAGCGGCCCGCCGAAAGCGAATCTTTGCCATCATCGAAGAGGTCTACCAGAGCTACGGTTTCGAACCCCTCGAGACCCCCACTCTGGAGCGACTGTCGACACTGCTCGGAAAGTACGGTGAAGAAGGAGACCAGCTCCTCTTCAAGGTGATGAAGCGCGGAAGAAAACTAACCAAAGTCCTGGCCCGAGAGAATCCCGAAGAGACCGACGTCGCCGATCTCGGTTTGCGCTACGATCTCACCGTTCCTCTCGCCCGAATCGTCGCTCAATATCAAAACGACCTGCCCCGGTTCTTTAAGCGCTATCAACTGGCCCCGGTGTGGCGAGCGGACCGACCTCAGAAGGGAAGATACCGCGAGTTTTATCAATGTGACGTCGACGTGGTGGGCTCCACATCGATGACGGTGGAAGCCGAAGTCACGGCGGCCCTCTCCGAGGTCTTAGACCGGCTGGAGTTTGGTAATTTCCGAATCCACGTCAATCACCGCCGCCTTCTCTCGGCCATGCTGGAAGCCGCCGGCATCCCCAAAGACAAGCGCCCCGGTGTCTTGATCACCATCGACAAACTCGACAAGATCGGCCGAAATGAGGTCATCAAAGAATTGGAAGAAGAGCGCGGAGTAACACGCGACGCCATCGATCTCCTCTTGCCGATCCTCGGCGCCCAACCGACCCTGGAGACCGACAATCAGCGCACACTCGCCAGGCTCCACGAGGAATTGGGTCACCTGGACGATGGAAAACTCGCCATCGACGAGCTTCGCCAATTGCTCGAATTCGCCGCCGACGGACCGGCTGCGACCCGACTGATCATCGACCCCTACCTGGCCCGAGGCCTGGCTTATTATACGGGGCCCATCTTCGAGATTCGCTCCGATGACTTCTCCGGCAGCATCGGCGGTGGCGGTCGCTACGATGAATTGATCGGTATGTTCTCCAAGCAAAGTCAGCCGGCCTGCGGATTTTCTCTGGGCATCGAGCGAATCCTGATGATCATGGACGAGCGAGGGATGTTCAAAAACGAAAAAGCCCCGGCCGACGTCCTGGTCACCCTCTGGAACGACGACTTTACGCCCAATAGCTTTCGACTGGCTCATGAGCTTCGGTCCGAAGGACTCCGCGTCGACATCTATCCCGACAGCGATGACTACGGAAAACAATTTCGATACGCCGACGAGCGAAATCTTCCCTTCGTCGCGATCCTCGCCCCCGACGAGTTAGAAGCCGGCGTGGTGGCCATCAAAGATATGAAAAGTGGCGACCAAGAGAAGATCAACCGCCAGGAAATCGGCGACTGGATCAAAGAGAGATTGCCGTGAGCGAGGACGCGCCGGAGGACTCGAGTTCTGTCGAAGAGTCAGAAGAACCAGCATCAGAAGACGAGCCCATCGTCCTCGATCTGCGACCTCATTGGAGCCTGGATTCCTCGATTATATTTCTAAACCACGGCTCCTTCGGCGCCTGTCCGCGACGAATCCAGAACCACCAGACAGACCTTCAAAAGCAGATCGAAGCCGAACCGGTGCGCTTTTTTACCGGTGAATATATGCGTGTTCTGGACCGCGCATCGGCCGAGTTCTCCGAGTTTCTGGGAGCCCGCCCCGAAAACCTGGCCTTTGTCACCAATGCAACCGAGGGGGTCAACTCCGTGTTGCGCTCCCTCGATCTTAGACCCGACGACGAGATCTTGATCACCGATCACGGCTACGGGGCCTGCAATAACGCCTGCCATTTTGTGGCCGACCGCGCCGGCGCCCGTGTCGTGGTTGCTTCTCTGCCATTTCCGGTGCAGTCGACTGAGGAAATCGTGGAGGCTATCGTCTCTCGAGTCACCGACAAGACCCGCCTGGCGGTCATCGATCATATCACCAGCGCATCGGCTCTGATCTTGCCGATCGAAGAGATCGTCACCGCCCTCAAAGAGAAAGGCGTGGAAACCCTCGTAGACGGCGCCCACGCCCCGGGGATGGTCGATCTGAACCTCGACAAATTGGGCGCTGCCTACTTTGCCGGAAATTGCCACAAATGGCTCTGCGC
>SKNI01000539.1 GCA_007120615.1 Myxococcales bacterium
AGATAAGTCTTACGGCACTTCGACGGTCCTGAACGACGATCGCTTAGCCGCCTGCGTTCGACGATACGTATCGCCTCACTTCGACGGCGTTGCCCTCGTCGCTCAGTCCTCGCCGAAAGACCCGTAGAACTTATCTGTCGAACCACTAGCTTGGCTTACCAAGAACTCTCCAGAGGGTGGGTGATGTGCTCAGGCGGCTTCAAAACGCGGTTTGAGGACGTGTGTCTCCAGGTGAACGTGTTCGAGGATGTCGCCCTCCAGGGTCTGAAGCTCGGTGAAGAGGGTGCGGTAGCTATTGCAGGCCGACATGGGGAGTCGAAAGTCTTCAGTGGTTTCGCGCATCGCTTCCAAAAGCTCGGCCACTTCCAGGTGTTCTTCGTGCATAGTGGAGAGCTCTGCGGTGATCTTATCGGCGTCGGCGTCGGCGTCGGTGAGCAGCGGGAAGAGTTCTTTTTCTTCACTTTCCAGATGGGGAAGCAGGGCATCCGCTAGGCCCATGACGATGCCGTAGAGCTTGATCAGACGCTGCTCATTGGGACCGTGTACGCGGCTTACTTTGGCTGCAAGAGGTTCGAGAAAGGGAAGGGCTTCGCGGAGATAGGCGTGGTGCTTATTGACGATATAGTCGATGAGTTCGGGAGTTGTCAGATCGCGGAGGTCCGGACCCTGGCTTTCGCTGCGTTCTTCGATGGCTTTGGTGAGTTCCGCGCTAAGCTCATCGAGGTCAATTCCGCGCTTTTCGCAGGCGTCGACGACACTCATCTCGCCGCTGCAGCAAAAGTCGATGCGGTAGCGTTGAAAGACCGCAGCGCATTCAGAATGTTCCAGGACGAGGTCGGCGACGCGTTGATTGGGATCGATCATGTGGTTTCTCCTTATCATTGAGTAAGTGCTGCCGGAGCCGGTGCTCCAGCTGATTTGATTCATTGGAATCTGCAGATACCGTGCCGTGGTGGTATATAAGGTGCATAATTTTGCGTTCGTTTCGCCCACCCGCTGGAGAGTCTTACCATCGAGTAGGAGACGATGACTTGAGCTGAAATCGGAATCAAAATAGCGAATTAGAGAAAAGGAGATTTGAATGAAAATGAAGAAAGAAATTGCCGCCGGTGCCATCTTATTTGCCTTCCTCGCCCTGACCACCATCCTCACTCTCCAACACAGTCCGGTGGCTGCTGAGACGATTAACGAAGAAGGAGTCCTCGTGAGTCTGCAGACCGAGACTCCCGAGGAGGGCTTTGCGCTTGCGCTTGATCTGTCCCGAAAAGGAGTGACCGAGACTCAGCCTGACACAGAAGTCCTGCATACGCTGCGGCCCAACTACTCTCGTGATGCAGACTCCCTTATCGCCGCTTCGCACGTGGTGTCCGTGCACTTTCAGACCATTGCGGCGGCCAATGATTACTGGCGAGATTGAGGGCAAAGTAGCTACCGATCGGCACCAAAGTGGCGAAACCCCTCGCCGGTGTCGAAGAGAATCACCTGGCGTTCACCCGCCCCAAACGGCAGGTGCCAACTCTCTTCAAATCGCCACTCGCCGTCGTGGGTGTCGGCAATGCGCACCACCACGTTGCGATCGCCGGGCGGGAGGTCAAGGGCGTCCAGGGTCACCGCCGGCCCGTCGCCGGAGAGGCCGCCGGGGGCGTGGGCCTGGCTGTAGAGGACTTCGTCGTCGACCTCTACTTCGATGACCACGTCGGCGCGGCGGCGATCGCAGATCTCGGACTGTTGCATATGCTTCGGACGAGAGGAGATCTCTTCCTCGGTGAGGGGGCGGCAGCTATCGGACTGGGTTCCGTGATGTTTTACGGAGAGCACCAGCGTAGGATCCTCTTCTGGAGGTCCGGGATAAGGAATGTGACTTCCCAGCGCGACGATGGCCATGGTGAGGACGGCGACCAGAAGGCCTCCGGCGACGTGGCGGCCGGTTCGGCTGGAGTCCTCGGTTGATGGCTGAAGGGCGTTGGGAACTTCCTGGCCGCTGGTGACGAGTTTTCGAAAGGCAGCGGCTTCGTCGATGAGCTCAAGAGGTCGGGTTCGGTCGTAGGTCCAGTGTCGAACGCGGTTGGCGGAGACTTTTTCGCGGCGAAAGTGAGGTTTTCGACTTCCTGCAAGGCGAAGGCCGAGCCAGCGGTTGCCCTCACGGAACTCGGGATCTTCTTCGCTGCAGCCCACGATCAGTACGCCGGCGGCGCCCCGTCGAAGTGCGCGTTCCAGCGAGATCGGTTGCACCCAGCCGGCGCAGGGCACGGCGACCACTCGGTAGCCCGGGAGGCTTGTGCAGCTGCCCGTTTCGGCGTCGACTACAAAGTCGGCGGCGGCGGAGTTGCTGCAGAGAAATGCTATCACCGGGCCGTTTTTTCCTTGTTGTTCATCTTCTCCAGGTTGCCCATCGTCGTTGGCAGCGGAGTCCTCGATGAACTCGTCGATCCAGTGGTCGACCTTCTTTCTGGTGGCTTGCACGGGGAGCCAGTCCAGGCCGATGGCTCCGCCGTCACAGGCTCCGGCGCAGATGCCGCAGCCCACGCATTTCATCGGGTCGATGCGAGCCTGCATCTCATAGCGGCTGTCGTCGGTGCGGGGCACCATGACGATGGCATCGTAGGGACAATCACGAGCACATAAGGTGCAGCCGTTGCAGCGCCTGGTGTTGACCTCGGCAACTTTTGTGGTGCCTCGTTTCATCCACCAGGGCATCGACACGAGCAGGCCCGTGCCGATGGCAAGCACCGCCCAGACCAGGCCGGCGGCGAGGTAGTCAGTGAGCCATAATGGTGCCAGATACCAGGCGTCGATGGTCAGGTTCTCGGGGCGCACGCTCAGATCTGCGGCCGGTCCGGCGACTGCCGGGACGATCAATGAGAGGAGCACCAGGGCAGCCACGGTCCAGATGCCCATCCAGCGAGAGGTGAGCACCCGAGGACGCTGCACGCGGGCGACGTGGAGCCAGATGCCCACGCCCATCACAAGGGGCAAGAGCATATGGGTGAAGAAGATCACGAAGAAGACCAGCGACGGAACGAGATCGTTGGCCAGAAAGGAGCGCGAGACGGGCTCGCTGAAGATGGGGATCAGGTCCAGAAATCGCGTCGAACCTTCCATGGCGAGTTGGGCCTGCTGATCCCAGACCAGTAAATAGCCAGTCCAGCCGATGAACCAGAGTAGGCCGACGAGTAAAATCCCCGTCACCCAGGCCAGCCATCTGGCGCCGGTAAGTCGCCCGGAAAAGAAGAGTCGAAGGGCATGAATCAAGGCGAAGAAGATGCACAAGTCGGAGCTATATCGGTGAAGGGATCGCAAAAACGAGCCCGACCAGGAGGCCTCCATGGTGAGCACCGTCTCATGGGCAAGATGAACGCTGGGCCGGTACCAGATCAAGAGAGCGATGCCCGTCACCGACGCCACGATAAAGGCGGCCGTGGCGATAGCGCCGGTCTGCGCAAAGGGGTTGTATTGCGTGGGGATTAGGGACTCCACGAAGTGGTCGAACCGGCGCATTCCATTTTCGAGGGGGCGAAGTAAGGTCGACCCCCGAACGGGCAGCTCCGATCTGGCTTCTTCGACTTTCGAACTTGTCATGATTTACTTCGCCGCCTGGTGTGCAGCGCCGGAAGGTGGTTCGGCGAGCAACACCTCCAATGCCGTGGGAAGCCAGGTTTCCGTGCGGTCGCCGAGGGTGATTCGATAAGCAATGTCGCCGTCGCGATCGAGAAGCACAAAGAGGTTGACGTGATCGATCTCGTCTCGCTCTTCATCGGGAATGCGCGCAAAGCTAAAGTCATCGAGGATCGTATTGACCTCGTCGGGATCTCCGTGAAGCAGGCGATATAAGGGAGGCTCCACTCGGTGACGATTGGCCAATACCGTGAGCTCCTCGGGTCCGTCGAACTCCGGATCGAGTGTGATCCCCAGGACCACCAGATCTTCACGCTGCGCGTCATCGAGTTGATCCGTGACGCGCTTTAAGGTCGCCAGAATGATGGGGCATGATAGTCCGCACCGGGCATAAACAGCGGTGATGAGAACGACTTTTCCCTGTAACTCCTCCAGGGAGAC
Source organism: Myxococcales bacterium (assembly GCA_007120615.1). GTDB lineage: Bacteria > Myxococcota_A > Bradymonadia > Bradymonadales > Bradymonadaceae > SKNI01. Next base: position 4,057 of record SKNI01000539.1, read on the forward strand.
GACCTCACCGGTATGATCCTCGAGAACGAAGTCGGTAGTGGCGATATTGGTCCGCAGGCGTTCGGCGGGAAAGGGATATTGGCCGTCTTCGCTACTCCCGTCGTTGAGCACCGCGAAGGTCACCCCCACGAGGCCTACGATGAGAACGGCAACACCGGCTACCAGCACGACTTCGCGCCGCACCTGCCCCCAGGCATCCTGCAATTGCTGTTGCCAGATGAAATAGATCAGACCGGCCATGAACAGAGGCTGCACGAGCATAATGATCACATAAAACCAGTCCATCTGACCGGTGGCCGGGTCATAATTGAAACACCAGGTGCGAAATTCACGCGCAAATAACCCCACCCCTTCATCGCCGGGCGGAATGGCGAGGAGCGCGACCATCAACACTTGAAAAAAGACCAATACGAAGATCGCCAACGCGGCAAACCGCCAGCCACTCATTGCGTCGGAGAGCCAGTTAGAGAGGGAGAGTAGCATGAGGAGCCTCCGGAGAGAGAAAGAGAGAAAAAGAGAAGGGCAAGGGAAATCGCAGAGGTGCAGAGGGACGCAGAGGCGCGGAGGAAGGGCAAGGGG
>SKNI01000710.1 GCA_007120615.1 Myxococcales bacterium
CCGAGATGCTGCGAGTGTTGCGCAGTCGAAAATTCGACGTGGTCCTCTTTCATATCCTCGACGACGCCGAGTTGAGCCTTCCTTTTGAGGGACTGACCATCTTTGAGGGGATGGAGAATGACGGAGAATTGCTGGTCGATCCCGACGATATCAGAATGCGCTATCTCGACGCCATGCGGGCCCACTGCGCCGATCTCAAAGAGACCTGTGAGAAGGCCGACATTACCTATCTTCGGATCATGACCTCCAATCCTCTGGAGAAAGTCTGCCAGGACTTTCTGATGAGGAGGCGAGCATGAGTTTTTTGCAGCCTTTGTTTCTGGCGGGACTTCTGGCGGCTTCGCTGCCGCTGATCATTCACCTGATCAACCGTCGAAAAGCGGTGCGCCGACCATTTCCGGCGTTGAAATTACTCAAAGAATCCAACGAGCGGATCGCCCGCAGCGTCAAAGTCCGGCAGTGGCTCTTACTCGCCTTGAGAGTGCTTGCGATTGCGGTGTTGGCCCTGGCGCTGGCCAAGCCCTATTTCTTGAGCAGCCAGGGCATCACTGCCGAAGAGCGCATGCCCACGGCGGTGGTATTTGTGGTGGAGAACGGCTTTGCCATGAGCCACGACAATTGGTGGGACCTCTCGGAGCGTGAAACCCGCCGGCAATTGTCCAACCTTCGTCCCTGGGATGAAGCGGCCGTGGTGACCACCAGCGATAGTACACCGCCTCTGGCCCGGCTGACCTCGGATCACTCCGAGGTTCGCCGCAGTCTCTCCGACGTTCAGTGGCGATATGAGACCGGGGATCTGGCCGACGCCCTCACCAGCGCCTCCGATATTCTTGCGGGCTCCCAACTTCCCAATCATCGGATCGTGGTCATCGGAAGCGGCACCGATTCTCCTACCATCGATCGACGCCGGGAGTTGAACCTGTCTCATCCCGTCGATTACGTCTCGATTCGGGGAGGAGACGACGAGGCGGTCACCGACAACCTGGCGATCGTGGCGGTCGACTACCAGCAGGACGGCCCCGCCCGTCAGGGGCAATGGCGCGTGGACGCGGTAGTCGAGAATCTCGGCCTCACCGATCGAAGCGACGTGCGCATTCAGCTTCGCATCGACGACCAGGTGGTGGCCGGGACCACCATCGACGTGCCCGCCGGCCAGACCGCGTCGCACTCCTTTTCGCACCGCCTCGACGGCTCCGAGATGGTCCCGGGACTGGTGGAGTTGGTGGACGCCGACGAACTTGAGGCCGACAATCAATGGCATTTTCTGATCCGACCCCGTCAACGAATCCGGGCTCTCTTGATCAACGGAAGCCCCAGCACCAGTCCCCATAATGACGAGCTCTTCTTTTTGACCCGGGCTCTCAGCCCGGACAGTAGAGATGATGGAAATGTCACCACCTCGGTGACCACCATCGAAGGACTCAACCGCCGAGAGCTGGAAGATTTTGACGTGGTCGTTATGGCCAACGTCGACCGCGTCAGCACCGAGCAGGCCTCCCAGATCCACCGATTCGTCGAGGACGGCGGCGGACTCTTCATCACCATGGGCGATCAGGTGCAGCCGGAGTCCTATAATAATCAACTCGCCGATCTTCTTCCTCGGCCACTGCGAGGGATGAAGCAGCTGGCCGAGCGAAACGATCCCGACGCCCCCGTCAAAATCACTCGCATGGGCCATCCCCAGCGACAACACCCCATCTTTCAGGTCTTCGGACTCCCCGGTGGAAGCTCCATTCAATCGGTGCTGGTCTATAGCTATATGCTGCTGGATCCGGCCCCTTCGGATCGAGAATCACGACTGATTCTCTCCTATCAGGACAACGCTCCCGCCCTGCTGGAGCGCCAGGTGGGACAGGGCCGGGTCCTGCTCTTCACCTCGTCGATCGACCGGGACTGGACGAATTTCCCGATGCGCTCGGCCTATCTACCGATGGTCAATCGATCCCTTTTATATCTGGCCCGAAGAGCCACATCTCAGGCCGACGACCTCCACAACGTCGGAGATCCGGTCCGTCTGGACGTCGGCGATCTGGTGCGGCGCCGGGCCATCATTCACGATCCCGACGGTCGGCGAAGGATTCTGGAGCCCGTCGACGGCGAAGTCACCTTTACCCCGGAGCGGCCCGGGATATACCGGTTTTTCGCAGACGAAGACGAGGGCTCTACGGCTCGCACCGTCGACAGCCTCACCATCGCCGCCAACGTCGACCGCAGCGGATCGGCGCTGACCGCCTTCCCCCATGCGATTCTCGACACCTGGCAATACGGTGAGGACGGCGAACCCACCGTTGGCCGCGGCTCTCAGGACGAGCGCCGGGTCAATCTGTGGAGCTATTTTCTCTTTATCGTAACGCTTGCTCTTCTGGCCGAAACAATCCTCGGCAGTCGCCGAAGTGTGCTGGTCCGCACCATGGAGCGGCTTACATTCTGGAATCGATCCGATGCTGACGCCTGAGGCCTAGATCTTCGTTTCGGTACAGCGGACCCTCGTAGAAGCCCTCTCCCACCTCCAGGTTATCGCCCAGCAACCCGTGACGAATCGACACCTCCAGGTCGGGGTGTACCTCCTCACCGTCGTAGGCGGGAAACCCGATAATGTCCTCCCTGGCGAACCCGTCCAACCAGACCCTCTCTTCGGTGATATCCAGACGAAGCAGTCCGATCGGCAACAGCCGAAAGGGTCTGGTCTCCAGCCACTCATCCCAGAGAGCCATACGAATCGCTGCGTAGCGCACCTTGCCGGCGGCCACGTCCACAATCAACTCCTCGAGCTCCCCGATCATCCGCTCATCCCCGCCCAATAACGGCCATCCCCGCGGATCAAAGCGGGCTTCTTGCAGTGAAAACTCCTCGGTCTGACTCCAGGGTTGCATCCGCTGACGCTCCATTGCTCCTCCTTGCTAGATCTTAGATCCCCAGCTCCTCGTCCAACTCCACCCCCACCATCAACTCCAGCGCATCCTCTAAGGCCGAATAAAATCCGACCAATTCATCGACCTGCTCACTGCGAGGCTCGTCGGGGTCGATGGCCCAGGCCGCGTCTTCCACGGCGTCGACGAGATAGGCCAACTCGGGAAAACTCTCCTCCTGAATCTCGCGCAGCCACTCGGCGGTTCGAATCCAGACCGATGAACTCTCCTCGGAGTCGGAGCCCTCGTCGAACTCCCCTTGCTCCGGGTCCTCCAGCTCGTCACGGGCATCCATCACCTCGTGATGACTCCTGAGTGCCGTCTGAGAGGGCGCACCCGACTGAACGGCCACCCGGTAGAGGGCCTCCGCCGCCTGCTGGGTCGCCATGGATGCATAATTATCTGGCTCGCCGGGATCGGGGATCCCCGATTCATCTAGAAAGTCTTGATATCCGGAGAACGCCTCCCGGCTCGACTCTCGCTCCAGGGGGTCGCCATAAGGCGGTTGTCGCGGTGGTGATTCATCGACATAGGACTCGTCGGCATAGGACTCGTCGGCATAGGACTCGTCGGCATAGGACTCGTCGGCATAGGACTCGTCGGCATAGGACTCGTCGGCATAGGACTCGTCGATCAACTCCTCTTCGACATGTCGCTCCGCTTCGACAATCCGCTCCTCCTTGACGTGTCGCTCCTCTTCCACAAACCGCTCCTCCTCTTCGACAAGCCGCTCCTCTTCGACAAACTCCTCCTCACCGACCAGCCGCTCGTCGTCTTCCACAACCTCTTCTTCGTCGACCTCCGACATCTCTTCCCATTGCTCCCGACGATCGCGCTCCTCCCACCGATGATCTTCGTCTTCTCGTTGCAAATGGGCGGGGACCTCTCTGAGCCCGTACTCCCGGCGGGTTTCTTCTTCCCCCTCCCCATCGGAAGATTCCTGTGATTGTTCTCGCAACGAGGCCCGCCGGGACGAAGCCCGTTCCCCGGCCTCATCGGCGGTCTGTGCAACCGCCAGGGCTTCCTCTCGGTGGCCTTGATGGGCTTCGTCGTTATCGAAATCATCACCGTCGCCGTCGCTCTCAAACGAAGAGCTCCCCTCGGGAACCGTCGCCGGTCGCCTGGGATCGGCGGGCGCCGTACCCGGCGGGCGATCCAGAGGACCGTCGTCCAACTCCTCCACTTCATCGGGGGCCTCCTCCAGTCGGTCCCCCGGCGCCACATGGGGCCCCGGATCCTCCCTCATCTGGCTGAACGCAGTCACTACCACCACCGCGAATAGAGTCAGCGCAATGGCCCAGATCAAATACGAACTTCCCGCCGATGCTTTTTTCGTCTCCATTGCCCTGCCTCCACGACATACAAACCTATCCTATTGAAATCTATACACTTTCATTTCATTCCCTATAAACGAGGAGGAGAGAGGAGGAGAGAGGAAAAAGAGAAGGGCAAGGGCAATCGCAGAGACGCAAAAAGACCGCCAAGACGCAGAGAGGGCAAAAAAGGAAGGAACTTCTGGTGGATGCCGCGGGTGGGTGATCTGCAAATCGAAATCCAAGGCTGCCACCTTCTAGCCACAAGTCGCGTACCCACCCACAAGTCATCAAACGCTGGAACTCCTGACCACCCGGCACTCACCGAAAACTCCCCCTTCTCTTTGCCCTCTCTGCGTCTTGGCGGTCCTCTGCGGCTTGGCGATTGCCCTTGCCCTTCTC